>JBHHVM010000113.1:0-9189 GCA_046754265.1 Phycisphaerae bacterium | reverse complement strand
TTCCTCCCGATCCAACCGGCCGCCCGAGGCGACGAACTGCCGCGGTTCGGTCGGGCCCTCACCCGGGTTCCTGGGGTTGTCCGGGTCAAAGGGAACCATTTTGGGGCTGGCCGCCAGGATCGGGCTCTCCGTGCCTCGCGGCCGCTTGCCCCATACCGGAGGTTGCGTCCCATAGCGCCCCGCCCAGAAGGGCTCGTACCAGGCCACCTCATCGGCGTCGCTTCCCTCATAGGTGCCCGGCTCGGGAACCACCGAGAGGTTGAACTCGTGGGCGTGCTGCATCTTGCTGCTGATTTCGTTCCCGATGGCATCCTGTGTGTTCTCCCATCGCTCCGGCGGGTCATATACGCCGTTGCCCGCTCGCCAGACCACCTCGTCCACGTTGGTCCAGGCGGCGATCGCCGTGTCATTGAATTGGAAGGAGCCGGCCAGGCCGTTGTAGTCGCCCAGGGATTGACCTTCCAGATCGTCCCGCACGAAATCGCAGTCGGCGTCACTTTCGCAATAGACGCTCGGGGCCCCATTGCACGTATTGGAAGTCACGTTGCACACATCGTCGGTGGGGAACGTGCGCAGTACATACATTTGCTGCTTGAAATATACGCAAGGGGCGTCGTCCGGCAGGGGATCCATGTCTCTCGCGTCGCACTGCCATCCCCACTCGGACGCGAAGAACGCGTCAATCGATGTACGCACATTCCAGGACGTGTTCAGCGGGTAGTTGGATCGCACGTAGGCTGCATCCACCGGCACCCATTGGCCGTCCGGCGGCGGGCCCGGGTCCCACCGGATCATGAAGTCCTCGAACGGTTCGGGCAGGTCCCGATCGGAGCTGCCATCCAAATCGAGGAAGTCGTTGTCGTCGGTGCATTCCGCATCGTCGGTGGCGTCCAGGCGGAACCGCGGCTCATGCAGGGCGTCGTAGCGCCCGCTGGCGTTGACGTCGCGGTATCGCTCGCCCGGCGTATAAATCCCGTCGTCCACCGGCAATGAGGGGATGTTGGCCCCTTCAGTCAGTTTGCCGATGGCACTCTCGTTGATCCCTCGGTCGTCGGGGCACCGGGCCGCATTCGGATCGTTGCCGAAAGGACACGGCGGATAGAAGCGATTCTCTACCGTGACCCAGGTCCCCCCTTGGATAAAGCACTGCAGGGTGCTGATGGACCGGCATGCGGCGTCGAAGCCCACCAGGCCGCACGACGAAGCGCAAAGCGCCGCGGTGTTTGCCCTGCAAGCCGAGCTGCTGTGCGGAACCGGAAAGAAGCAAGTTCCTCTTGGGCACGCACAGTTGCCCACCGCGTCACGGCTTGGGCACTCCGCTGCCCCCGAGGTGCCGTCATTTGGGAGTTGCCGATCCGCACATTGACCGCCTATCGGCTCCTCCGGCGTGGGCGTCGTGCAGCACTCGCATGTCGGATCAAATCCCAATTCACTGTCCGGCAGGTCCAGTTGCACGCCGGGGTACGCGTCGTCAG
Source organism: Phycisphaerae bacterium (assembly GCA_046754265.1). Classification (GTDB taxonomy): domain Bacteria; phylum Planctomycetota; class Phycisphaerae; order UBA1845; family UBA1845; genus OFTM209. Next base: position 7,714 of record JBHHVM010000113.1, on the reverse strand, counting down.
GCCTGCCCAGGAAACGGGCCCGGTCCTCGTTGCCGCCGCCGTTGTAATCGATCGGAATACCGCTGCACATGAAGGTGCATTGCGGGAATACCTGTAACGGGTCTTCTGCGAACAGCTCGCCGGCCCCATATTCGTAACCCGTGCTCAGGTTCAGGTCCGGAACGCCGCCATTGTTGAAATCGGGATCGATCGGCGTGCCGTCAGGCTGGTTGGGAGGCGCCAACGGCCAGGGCAAACTGATCCAACCCTTCGTGTCGCCCGACACCGAAACGTTGCCGTAACTGATCTCCGCCCAAAACTCGGCAAATGAGCGAATGTTGTTGAACGGGTTGGTGTCGAAGTATTGCGCGTTGACCGTGGCCCGGTTGGTCAGCCCCTCCGGTGGGACACCGTTGGGGAAGGTCTTGGTCGGGTTGGCCAGGATGACCAGGAAGCGCCGATCGGCTGCATCCGTCGACCGGGGCCAAGCCGTCAGCAGCACCAGGCCCATAAGCACCAGACGGGCGCTTCGGTTCAACTGGAACGCCGTGGTCTTTCCCTTCGCAATTGTCTTGGGCATCTGCCTGACTCGCTTTCAGTTCCAATCAGGATGAAATCGACCGAGTTTCCCTGGGGTTCAGCGATGCAGGGCCCCCGGCGCTGGAACTCGGGCCGCCGTTGGGGCGAAAACCCCGGCGCCGCTCCCGGCGCGCCGGGACTCCTGGTGAGGTAGGCTTCGCACACCCGTGCCTGCTCTCCCCCTCAAATCGAGCCGAGCCCCAGCCCCCGTTGGGCAAAAACCCCCACGATGGGACCGGACCCCGAACGCCAATCGTATTCATTGCACAGAGTGTCTGTCAACAGAATGACACGGACCGCAGCCATCCCGGCTTGGTAGCGCTAAGTCCATATATGACAGGGAATAACGCCCCAAGTTCGCAGAGGGCGATAAAACCCCCCAGCCCGGATTCCCGAGGCCGGGTTCAACCCTATCGGAGCCCAAAGCGCCAGCAACGGGTTGAGGCCCGGGACGCTCCCACAAAAGTACCCCAACGTCCCAGGAAACGAATTCCTACCGGCGGAACCCGTACATCAGGTAAGCCTCGCCACCGTGAGTGGTGCCCTTGCCGGACTCCGGATCGACCCGAGGATTGGCCAGCACCGAGCCGATCAAGACGTCGGCCAGCCCGTCCCCGTCGGCGTCCCCGGCCGTCTTCAACCCCGCCGAACGACCGCGGTCCATCTTGGCGCTGATCCCACCGTTCAGCACGTCGCCCGCATCGCCGCCGCCGAAGTAGTCGCCGGGGCGACGCCCCACAATGATGGCCCCGTCCAGCGCCGCCGACCCCAGGTCCGCGATAAGAAACTCATTGTCCGCATCCACCAGCACGTTCGAGCCCCACACGATGTAGACCAGCCCAGCCTTGGCGAGATCATCCTCATCCGTCAGCAGCCCGTCGGGCCGACCGAAGTTGCCGGCGGTGATGCCCGTCACGTCGTCCTGAACGCCGTTGCCGTTGAGGTCCAGGCCAAAGGCGTCCAGCGTGTCGTCCGAATCGTCCGGAGTCGAGTCATACCGCGGAGTCCCCGCCGGTGCGCTGATCAACAGGTCGTTAGTTCCGTCGCCGTCGATATCGCCCGCGCTAGCCAAGTTGAACCCGAACATGGATAATTCGCTGTTGTCCGACCTCCCCGTGATTCGGGCAGCCCTACCCTGGGCGATCAGCGTCTCGATGTTCACCCCGCTCTGACCGGTGATCAGGTCCGGGCTCGCATAGATGACCACCACTTCGCCGACACCGCCATTGGCCAGGGGGGCGCCCACCACCAGGTCAGCCACGCCGTCTCCGTTCAGGTCCACGTCGGTCGCAATGCTGGCCGCGAATTGTGACCCGGTGGCGCCGGTAATCAGCGCACCGCTGAGCCGCTCCGCGTCGTTGATGCTCAGCTCCAGCTTCTCGAGCACGTAGTCGCCCTCGATCGCCGGGTCGCGGCGAAACGCGATGTACACCCGATCCGTCTTTGGCGATCCAACCACGAAGTCGTCCCGGCCGTCGCCGTTGAAGTCCGGGATGCCCTGAATGTTACGAATCTCCTCGTTCGAGTTGCCCGCGATGCGAACCGCGTCGACGTTATCGATCTGAGGCAATGGACCCCCGCAGGAATGGCTGGCTTCGCCCACGATGTATTGGTGCGGCGTGGGGGGGTATTTCCTGACGTTCTGTTCGTTCACGTCGATTTGACTCTCCCACAAGTTCCTGACCGGAAACAGATAGGCCACACCCGAGGACGGGTTGGTTTTCGGCGACCCCGGCGAACTCTCCAGGCCGTCGATTTCGCCGCCGCACGCCGTCGGATTCAGGCACCCCCCCGGCAACGGTCCGGCCAGAATGCCGATGGCGTCACGCTCCGGGGCCGCGACGATCAGGCTTCCGGCACTTCCCGTCGATTCGGCACTCATCCCCAACGTGCTGCCGAACTTGTCCTCCATGCCCACGCCGATGATCCGGGCGCCAAGCGGCTCTTTGGCCCGGTTAAGGTCAATCGGCCCGCGAACATCAGTAAAAGCCGGATAGAATCCCGACCGCCGGCCAAAGACCTGATAGGTTCCGCCCGCGATAAGGCTCTCGACCTCGAGGGTGAAGTTGTCGGCCGCGTCGTGCAACCCGGGAGAAAACGGCTCGCACGTCGGCGGCAATGGCACACAGTAAGTCAAGGCGCAAACGGTGGCGCTGTTGATGAACTGAATCGCAAACTCGTCCACGATGGCGGCGTCGTAGACGTAGGTCGCGAAATAGTCCCGTGCCAGCGCCCGGGCAAATCCGTGATCCAACGTTTCGTTGGCGTCCACTTCGCTGTCGGTCATGTTATCCAGGCACCCGCCCTCGCAGACTAAGTCGGTTTCGTTGAAGCTCCATACGTCCGAAACGAAATTGGTCCGGAACGGGTCCAGGGTGACGGCGACCCCCGCCAAGGTGGAGGCCGTATCATCATCGAGGGCATCCAACGGCGGGTGGACTCGGGTTTCGTCAAAATCCTGCCCCACCATGTCGAGTTTCATCACCGGGCTTTGGCTGGGATCCGAAGGATTCCGCAGGATGGAGTTCTTGCTGGAGACCATCACAATCCCGCCGCGCATGAACTGGTTTTCCCGTTCCAGGGTGATGAGCGTCCGCGGGTCCACCACGCCGTTTTGGCGCTCGTCGACGTTGTGGCCGCGCGATTCAGCGTCCGGGAAGCCGAAAACCAACTCGGGCCGATTGTCGCCGTCCACGTCCGGCACGCTGACCACATCGCTGAGCCCATCGGTCTCGGTGTTGCCCTGCGGCGTGCGAATGCCCGTAAACGTGACTCCCTTGAGCGTGCCGCCGACGCTGTTGACGTTGATCGACCCGCTGAGTCTGGGCCCGCCGTTGATCAGATAGGCCTCGCCGTGTCCGATGCCGTCGGGGTTGGAAAAGAACGGCTTGCCGTAGCGGGCCACCATCATGAAATCGTCAACGCCGTCTGCGTCCATGTCGCCGACCGGCGCGAAGGCCGACCCGAGATTGTCCTCGAATTGAACCGACTCGAAGATCACCCCGGCCGAATCGGTCGGGTCGGGGCATTCCACCGGGCGGCTGGCCGCGTCGCCGAAACAGCCCACCCAGATGATGGGCGGGGCGTTGGAGACTCGGATCAGCCCCGGCGCCGCCGCGGAAACGTCTGCCACAGTCGTGTCGTTAAAGACCATGCGTACCGTAATGGCGTAAATGCCCGCCCCCACGCTGGTGGTCCAAGTGGCGCTGGTCTCGTCGGTGGTCGGTATATCGATGGGGATGGCATTGGCATCGCCCACCAGCGTGGCAAAGACGCTCGTCGTGGCTGCCGAGGCCGGCACGTTGCTGGACCATCGAATGATGACCGTGTCGTTGGGCCGCACAATGCGCGTCTCGGACGGTTCGGTCACTTGCAGCGTGGGCGTGGTGACGATGGTGATGGTGCCCGGCGCATACCCAGCCACCGGATCGTTGATCCCGTCGTCGACGCTGACCCCGAAACGATGGGGCCCCTCATTCAAAGCGGCGCTGCTGATCGAGGCGGTGCTGTCTGCCGTGGTCAGGTTGGCCGAGATGGTGCCCAACACGCCGTTGGAGAAATCTGCGTCGTCATCGTAAAAGACTCTCACCAGATCCTGGGTGCCCTCCAGGGTCTGTGCGCTGAACACCACGGAAATGTCCTCGGTGCCGAAAATGGTGCGGTCGTTGGCCGGTTGAGTTACCGCCACCGTGGGCGCCAGGGGGTTGACGCCGCCGTCGTCGGCCTCGCCGATGGTTATGGCAAAGGTGTTGTACAGCGTGACGATCTGGTCTTCATCCCCAGCCAAGGCGGTGTTGACCACGGAAAAACCGCTGTCCGTGGCGGACACCCCCACCACGTACACGCCCTCGGCTACATTGACCGTGGTCCAGGTCAGGTTGACTGCGTTGCCCTCGCCGGTGCCCAATTCATTGCCCAGTTGGGCCAGTTGGGCCCCGGTCAGGCTCGTCGGCTCCGGTGCCGAATCTTGGGTCATGAAGAAGACCCGCCAGGCCACGTCACCCTCGATGTCACCGATGTCGGCGATAATGCTGACCTCAGCACCGGATTGAACCGTCAGCGCCCGGCTCGGCTCAATGAATGTCGGTTGGGGCAGGGCCTGCACGCGAAGCACACCCGTGCTAAAAAGCGTCTGCGTGGCCCCGCTGCCATCCAGATAGCGAACGCCGATCAGGTAGTTGCCCGAGGGCAATTCCCCCGTGTCGATGGTGAATTGCCCCTCGCCGGAGCTTAAGGCCACGCTGAAAAAACTAAACGCAGCCGGGTCGCCGCTTTGCCCCTCGGGGACGCGAAAGGCCTGAATCTGGGTGGCGTCTTCCGGGACCGCATAAAGAATCGTCAGGCTCTGACTGCCCGCGACCTGAAGGTCATTCTGGAGGCTCATGATCTGCGGCTCGCCCGTCCCGCCCCCGCCGCCCTGTCCGGGCGTGGCCGGTGCATTGCTTCCGGTGGCCCCCTGAAACAAGCACCCCGACGTCAGCAAGAGGATGCTCAGCAGGGCGGCTGGCATCCCAGGGTGATTGATCTGAAAGTGTTTGACCGAGCGTGGTACCATTGTCTTACTCCGGGAATCCCTACGGCAGTCGAAGGACCGTGTGGTCCCGGCGCGCCGGGACCGGTCCGTCGGTGGCATGACACAACCCAAGACCCGCTGTATCGCCGGGTCGGGGCTCGCCGAATTTATAAGGGTGCCCCAAGAGGGCGTCAACGGAACTGTCCAACCGGGGTACGTCCCAAAACCCCACCCCCGGGGGTTGGGGCCCGGGTGGATTCGCCAAATCTCGGTCCTGGCATAGGCCCTCAGCCGGCTTCGACCGGGTTGGCCAGTGTGCCGATACCCGCCACCCGGACCTCAATCAGGTCCCCGGGCTTCAAAAACACCTGCGGCGCTCGGGCAAAGCCCACGCCGGCCGGTGTCCCGGTGCAAATCACCGTTCCGGGCCGAAGCGTGAATTGATGAGATAGGTAACTGATGAGGGTTGGGCAGTTGAAGATCAGGTCACCACAGCGCCCCGACTGCATCACCTGGCCATTGAGCATCGATTCCACGGCCGCCGCCGCCGGGTCGAACGCATTGGCCGTCACCAGCCACGGGCCCAATGGGCAGAACGTGTCGAACCCCTTGGCCCGCGTCCATTGCTTGTCCCGCCGCTTCTGGCAGTCCCGGGCCGTCACATCGTTGGCGCAGGTATAGCCCAACACATAATCCACCGCCTCCTCAGGCCTCACCCCTCGCGCCGTTCGACCGATGACCACAGCCAATTCCGCTTCGAAGTCCACCTCCTCGGGCGCCGAAGGCGGCAACAGAATAGGCCCGCCGGGATCCAGCACCGACGTCGTCGCCTTCAGGAAAACCAAGGGCTCATCGGGCAACTCACGGTCGCCCTCAGCGGCATGCGCCCGGTAATTGAGCCCGATCCCAAAAATGTTGGGCGGGTCCACCGGGGCCAACAGCCGGGCGATGGCCACCTCCCGATCGGTCACGGTCTTCGTACCAAACAGCTCCCCGTCAATAAGACGCGCCATGGACCCGGATTCGTCCAGAGGCTCACCCAGCCGAGTGCGACCCTCCTCATCCAGAAACCGAGCGATCCTCATAATAGTCCCATAGCCGGTGCTTGCCTTTTTTGTTTCTTTTGCCTCGTTGCCTTGTTGCCTTGTTGCCTTGCCTCCTCACCTAAAATGCTTCACCCAAGCCAACCCGCTCGTCTGACTGGCCGGGTCGACAAAGGGCTCAATCCGCCCACCCCAGAAACTTATCTCGTGTTCGCCCGACACCGTGTGACCGATCACCAGCCCCATCACCCCGCCCATCAGCACGTCAGCCAAGTAATGCTCCTCGCTTTCCAGGCGTTCATAGGCCACCAGGGCGCTAAGTGCGTACAAAGGCCCCCCGACCCAATGCCCGTAAGCTTGGTGCATCACGGATGCAAACGTGAACGTGCTGGACGTATGACCGCTTGGAAAAACACCCCACTCGCCGTTGGGCGAATGATCCCACGTCGCCGTCTGGCCCACCATGGTCGATAGCCCATTGATAATCAACGCGCTAAACAACGTCTTGCCCACGTTGTAGGTTTTTTCATCTTGTGCCTGTTGGCCCACCAGATACCACAGCCCCGCCAGCGCAAAGTGCGTGCCCGGGTTGCCAGCCACACCAAAACCGTCCAGCCAATCATCCTTGAACGTCCGGTGCCCGTCGGCGAAGCTGTTCTCCACCGTATCGTCAGGCCCACCTTCCTGCACCGCCAACGATCCCCCGTAGGCCAAGCCCAGAATCAACAGGTTCTCCGGCGAACCGTACACCGCTTTGGTGTCCGTCCAAAGGTCGTCCGGCATCTCCTCCAGGTCACGCTTGATGGTGCCCCACAAATCCGGCAGGGGGCCTGCTCGTCTCGAAGCTCTCGCCGGCCGATGCCGGGTCGATGGCCGTGAAGGTGGCTCCTCTTGTACGATCGAATACCCCGCCAGCGAATACTCGTATCGGTGCGCCGACCCGCTCAACCATGACTGGCCCCTGGCCGGTTCCAAATGGCGTGCAGGGGCGGCCACCACCAGCGCCTCCCGCGCCCGGCCAATGCGCCCCAACTCACCCCGAAACTGCCCCAGCGGCCCCGGCCCCAGCGGCCCTTGGCAACCCGCCGACAACAAGGCCAGCCCCAAGACCGTCATCCCAACCGATCTACAACCCATGTCAGCCCTCCCGACCCTTATCAGCCGTCGAACCGCCTGCACAAACGAGCCCCAAGATCGTGCCCAACGATGCCCCCGCCCGTCAAGAAACCATCGTCCCCTCGTCCCTCATGGCTCCACCCATGCTTGACGAGATCACCACCACCACCCACAATGCGTGGCTTGCTTCGGCGACGCGGATGTGGCGGAATTGGCAGACGCGCTGGCTTCAGGTGCCAGTTGGGGTAACCCAGTGGAGGTTCGAGTCCTCTCATCCGCAGTCAGCAGGCAAACCCCCTCCCAAGAAGAGGGAGCGGCGGGCGCCACGCCGGCCGGTCTTGCTTCCTGCCGTTCCTGGATCCCCTGGTCCCTCTCACTTGTTTCCTAATGTGACTTGGTGCCTTGCTGGTGAACTCCTGGCCTTACCCGACAAAATCAATCCCCCCGACCGGCGGCACCAACCCAGCCTCAGCCCCGCGGCGTA
>JBHHVM010000112.1:0-9208 GCA_046754265.1 Phycisphaerae bacterium | reverse complement strand
CACCATCACCTTCGCGGTGGTCTTTTTCCCGGTGGTATTTTTGAGCGGTATGTCCCGGTTCTTGTTTCAGCCGTTGGCCATCACCGTGGTCATGGCGGTAACAGCCAGTTACATCGTGGCCATGTTCGTCATCCCCAGTTTTTGTGCCCGATTCCTGGAAGACAATAAGGGTCAAGGCACCGCCGGCACGTCTTCCAGAGGCGACATGCCCACCTGGTTTGGGAACCTGTTCGATAAGGTCATCGCCGCCCGGGGCGTGGTCATCCTAGCCAGCCTGGCCCTGTTGGCGGTCGGGGGAATGTTGTTTTTCCAAAGCGGCACGGAGTTGTTCCCCAGCGTGGACTCGAACCAGTTCATCATCTACGTCCGTACGCCCTCGGGGACGCGCATCGAAAACACCGAGGCCACCGTCAACCAGATCGAGCAGGTCATCCTGGCTGAGTTGGGTCAACCCGACCCGGAATATCCCCGGGTGGAAAAGTATCCCGACTCGAACATGCGGATTTTGATTTCCAACATCGGCGTGCTGATGGATTGGCCCGCAGCCTACACGCCCAACGGCGGGCCTATGGATGCGTTCGTGCTCGTGCAGCTCAAAGGTGAAAAACCCGATCGCCCCGGGACGTTCCAGGCCGTTGAAACGCTGCGGGAGAAACTAAACGAGCAGTTCCCCGGCGTGGAGTTCGCCTTCGACACCGGCGGGATGATGACGGCTGCGTTGAACTTCGGACTGCCCTCGCCGATCAACATTCAGGTGCAGGGCAGCAATCTGTTTACCGGCGAAGAAGTCGCCCGCCACGTTCAGCGAATTGCGGCTGAGGTGCCCGGGGCCATCGACGTTCGCGTGGCCCAGCGGATGGATTACCCGCAGATAGGGATCGAAGTGGACCGGGTCAAGGCCGCCCAACTGGGCCTGATTCAAGAAGACGTGATCAAGAACGTGGTGACCGCCACCAACTCAAGCATCGGGTTCAACCCGGCTTTCTGGATCGCCCCGGAGAACAAGAATCACTATTTCATCGGCGCCCAGTATGCCGAGGCGGGCATCACCTCGATGGAAACGTTGCGGAACATTCCCATTACCGGGGCCGGCACCGAGCGACCCATCCCGCTGCGAAACGTGGCTGACTTCTACCGGGCGACGGGCCCTTCGGTGGTCAACCACGTCAACATCACCCGCACCCTGGACATCTATGCCAACGTGGACCGCAACTACGACGTGGGCAGCGTGGCGGCCGAGATCGAGCGGCGCTTGGCGGCCTCGCAAGTCCTGGGGTTAACAGCCATACCTTCGGACCGCGGCGTGACCTACAAGGTGGGCGGCGATTATGAGGGCAAGGGCTACACCATGGGCATCCGCGGCGAGGTCCAGACCATGCGGTCGTCGTTCGAGGAGTTCGGCTTCGGGTTGGGCATCGCGGTCATTCTGGTTTACTTGGCCATGGTGGCCCAACTGCGGTCCTTTTCCACGCCGATGATTATTCTATTCAGCATACCGCTGGCCTTTGTGGGCGTGGCTGTGCTGCTGTTTGTCACCAGAACGAATCTGAACATCCCGGCTTTTATGGGCATCATCATGGTGACGGGCATCGTGGTGGAATACGCCATCATTCTGCTGGAGTTCGCCAACCAGCGCGTCCGCCAGGGCGTGCCGATTCACCAGGCCATCAAAGAGGCCACCTGGATTCGGTTTCGGCCCATTCTGATGACTTCGTTGACCACCTGGCTGGCGCTGATCCCCATGGCCGTCGGATTCGCCGGCGGCGAGGCCAACGCCCCACTGGCCCGGACCATCATCGGCGGCGTACTTAGTGCCACCACCCTGACGCTTATCGTCATTCCCTGTTTGTACGTGGTTTTCCGCCGGGACACTAACGTACCGGCCGACGCCTTGCCCGTTGGAGCTTTGACATGACTCGCAGATCGTTGACCCAGTTTGGCGGGACGATGTTGGTGATCGTGGCGGTAATCTGGTTGAGCGCCGACATGCTGGACGACGGCGCCCGGCAAGAAGCCCGGGCCCAATCGAACGATGACGGGCGTGCCAAGGCGGTGGTGGTGCAGGTAACCCCGCCGCAGCATCGGGCGGTGACCCGCACGCTAAGCATGCCGGCCACGCTGTTGCCTATGGAGATGGCCGATCTTTTTGCCAAGGCGTCGGGCTTTGTGGACAGCGTTGCGGTGGATATCGGCGATAAGGTCGGCAAGGGCGATGCGCTGTTGACCCTGTTTATCCCGGAGATGCAGGACGAGCTACGACAGGCCGAGGCCATGTTGCAAGCCAAGCGGACGCGCCATCAGGCTGTGGCTGCCCAACTGATCGAGGCCCAGGCCAGGGTCGAGACCGCCCAAGCCCAGGTTCAACGAGCCCAGGCCCGTTTGGAGTTGGACCGGGTCAATTACGGACGTCGCGTGGCCCTGCACCAGGGCCAGGCTATTCCCCAACAGAAATTGGATGAGTCCAAGAGCCGGCTGGACATCGCCGAAGCCGAACTGAGAATCGCCCAGGCCAACGTGGCCAGTGCCGAAGCCAGACAGCAGGCGGTCCAAGCCGACGTGCAGGTGGCCCAGTCCCAGGTCGCCGTGGCCGAGGCTGACCTGGCCAAGATTCAGACGCTGATGCAGTACGCCACGGTGCGGGCACCGTTCGATGGCATGATCACCGCACGGCTGGTGGACCCAGGAGCGTTTGTGCGTTCCGCGGCTGAGGGAACCACCGGTTCGTTATTGAGGATTGAAACGTTCGATCGGCTGCGGCTGGCCTTGGAGATCCCCGAATCGGATGTCGCCTATGTGAAAGCGGGTACGCCGGTCAAGATCACGGTCAAGTCTGCCCGGGGCGACGCGATTGAGGCCATCATTTCCCGGACGGCGGGTTCGCTCAAAGCCAGCACGCGAACCATGCGGGCCGAGGTGGACCTGGACAACCACGACGGCAAGCTGTCGGCTGGCATGTACGCCCAAGTTGAAATCGAGCTGGAAGTGGTGCAGCAGGCCTTGGTGATTCCGTCGAAGGCCATTCGCGTTCGCGGGCGGGAGCTATCGGTGCTGGTGGCGGACGGCTCGACCGCCCGCAGTCAGCCCGTGGAAATCGGCTATGATGACGGCATCTGGGCTGAGGTGAAGCAAGGCTTGTCCGGCGACGAGCAGGTCATCGCCACTTCCAAAGGCGTGGTGGTGGCCGGGGCCCAGGTTGAGGCAGTGGCCCTGGAAGCGACTGATGCGTCATAGGGAGCGTCCTAACATCTATGTGGCACCGGTTTTCAACCGGTGAAGGGGGACGGTGGGCACGAGGCACGCGGCGCGGAGCTTCCTCGACCTTCCTTTTGCGAGTGGAACTCGACTATGTGTTTACACGATGGCTTATCGAGCGGTCGCACTTTAATGCCTTGGCGTGTCATCCCAGGCCGGTGCGGAACGACCTGGTTTGGCCTGGGTTGGGCGGTGGTGGGTGGGGCACTTCTGGCAGGTTGTTCCATGCAGGGCCCCACGGTGACCCGGGAACGGCCTGACGTGGCCGCCAAATTGCAGCCCACGGCGGTTCAGCCTTTGCGGCTGGATGCGTCGCAGATCGAGCCCATCCATCAGGAAATCCTGGCGGTGGACCTGAGCACGGTGGTTCGGGTGGCACTGGCGGACAGTTTGGACATTCGGCGGGCCCGCCAACAGGTGGAAGCATCCCAGGGGGCACTGGAAAGCAGTGTGGGGGCTGCCTTTCCTGCCCTTGTGCCCAGCGCCCTGTTCGACCGCGTGGAGGGCAGCGTCAGGGCCACTGAAGGCAGGATCGTGGGTGTGGGCTTCAACACCTTTCAGCCATCGATCGCGGTGCAGTGGGTGTTGAACCCGGGCAAAGTCATTTACCAGATCATCGCCGCCAAGAAGCGGCTGTCGGCCAGTGAGCAGAACGAGCAGGCCGTCCTTTTGGAAACCGTTCGACAGGCTGCGGTGCAGTATTACGAGTTGGTCCTGGCCCAGGCCACGGTCTCAGCCAGTCACCAAAGCGTGGCTGAGGCGGAGGAGCTGCTGCGAATCGCCAAGCTCCGGGCCCAGACCGGCACGGGGGTACTGGCCGACGAGTTGCGGGCTGAGTCGCTGTTGGCTGCCCGCGGGCAGGACTTGTTGGTGGCCATCAACGGGTTCTACAACGCGTCGGTGGAACTGGCGGTGACGCTGCACCTGAAGGACGCAACCGTCACGTTAGTCCCAGCCCTCGACGAGTTGCCGGCCAATCGATTGGTCCGCGATGACCTGGACTTGGAAGAGTTGCTGGCCATTGCGGTGGCATATCGGCCTGACCTGGAAAGCGTCCGAACGCTGGCGGCAGCCACGACCGACGACAAGGGGGCGACCTGGTGGGGCGCTTTTGGGCCCGGGTTTCAAGTGGCTTATCAATACGGAGGCATCACCGGGAACGCCGACAACACCAACATCGGCGAGGGCATCCCTCCGCCTCTGATTCTCAATCCGCGCTCAGCAGATGGTTCTTTCACGCCCAACCCCCTGGCCAACGGGTTCATTCGTGAAAGCATTCGGCGAGGATCCCGGCGGGCGCATCACGACCGGAACGAAACGTTCTCGTTCAGCGACCAACAACGGGCGTCGGCCAGTGTCGGCGCCAAGTGGAGTCTGTCAGCCATCGGCGACCTGAAGACGGCCGCAGCCCGGAGCCGACAGGCCTATATCGACGCGGAGCGCCAACTGGATCAAGTTCGGGCCCAGGTGGTGCGGGCCGACCTGGCAGCCAAGACCCACGAAAAGTTGATCGGATTGGCGGATCAACAGGTCAAGTCCGCTCGGGAGGCGTTGCGATTGACCCAGGCCAACCTCGAAGCGGGCGTGATGACCACGCTGGACGTGCTGCAGGCCCAGGAAGCGGTGGCCCAGGCTCGATTGCGTTACGCCGAGGCGGTGGTGCGTTACAATCAGGCGGAAGTCAACCTGTTGGCAGCCATTGGGCTGCTAAACGGCGAAACTCTGCGGGTCTCGAATTCAGACCCGACCAGTGAGGCCCAGCAGCAAGTGACGGTGAACCAGGTGGACCCTGTGAAAAGCGCGGATTCGCCGGAGTCGCTGTAGGTTTGATAGGCGGGTTGCAGCCAATGAATTCAAGGCTGCCCAGGGATGGATGGACCCGGTGTTTGTTCTGCTATTGACGATAGCCGCCGTCGGGCAGGTCGAACCTGCTCGGTTGGAATTGAGGGTCCAACGGGCCATCGAGACCTACCAGCCCGTGGAGATGCCGGTCGGCAACGAGCTTGGGGGGGCTCGGGTCGCCATCGACCCGATTCTAACGCCGGCTCGCAACGGACAGGCAGCGGCGACAGACTACAGCTTGTTGACGGCAACCTATCTCTATCACCTGGTAATTGAAGCGGGCGGCACGCCGGTGTTGACGCGGACGCGCGCCGAGGCGACTGGGCTCACGCACACCTCAGGCAAGGCGGCCTTGGTTTTCGACACGGGGTGTTCGGTTTGCATCTCCATTCGATACGATGAAACCCAAGTCGACTTCCCCGGCCAAGTCCCTGTGCCGGCCAGTGACGACATCGCGGCACAGATGCGATCGGCCCTGGGAACCAAGTACCCGGCTGTGGCGGAACCGCAATGGGGGGCGGGCCTGTCGGCGGGCAGCGCCGTCGGCCCGATGGTGGGATGCGAAGTTCGATTCAACTCCGCGCATCTGCCACCTGACCGCGTGGGCGGCTTGCGACGCTGCCTGCAGGACGCCGCGCGCCTTTTCGACGGATTGGTCGCGTATTATCATCACACCGGCCGACCGTTACCCGGTGCCATGGCGAGTCATCAAGATCACATCAGCCCCGTGCCGGACATGCCCGTGGGTCCGATGGAACTTCGCCTGGCCCGGATGGGACAGGCCCTTTGGCCTGACGGCCCTTTGCCCGCTGAACGACTCGAATGGTTTTGCCGGACTTGGACCAAGCTGGCCATCCGCAACCACAGCCTGGTCTGCTTTGAGGTGAAGCCATACCTGCAGGAGGGCGTGGTCGTCCTGATCGGATCGGCCAATTCGACTCGGCCCGCCCTGGGATTGGAGCACGCCTTGCGGGCGGTGGGCATGACCCAGGTGCGCCGTGAGATTCGGGCCTTGCCCGATCAAAAAAAACTGGGGGAGCAGTTGTTCGGCGTTTGCCGGGTCGGGTCGGTGCTGACCCTGAATCGGCCTTCGCCTCGAGGCGGGATGCAGTCGCAACTGCTGCTGGGCGAACCGGTGTTCCTGCTGGACGAGAAGCAGGGCTATCTGCGGGTACACGGCGGCGACGGATATTGGGGTTGGGTGCCGGCCGAGGCCATCGAGCGGATGGACGGGCGGCGGTTCGATGACTATCGAGCGCATCGAACCGGAGTGTTGCTCGATGACGTCCGTCGACCCGGGTGGACCCTGCCGCGAGGGGCCCAGGTGCCGGTGTTGGGCATCGAAGGTGACCGGCGGGTCGTGCTGCTGCCGGACGGTTCGACACTCGATCTGCCGGCTAAGTTTATGACGGTTGATGACACTTCGGGGGGGCGGGCTCAAGCTCGAGTGCGGGCGGCGTTGGACATGCTTTACGCGCCCTACCTCTTCGGCGGGCGATCGCCTTCTGGGCTGGATTGCAGCGGGCTGATCACCAACGCCTGGGCCCAGGCGGGGCTGGCCTGCGCCCGCGATGCCTGGCAACAAGCGTTGGCTGGGACGCTGGTGGCGACGGCATGGCATCGATCCGGCATCCGAGCGGGCGACCAGGTGTTCTTCATTAACGATGCGGGAAGGATTCACCACACCGGCTTGGCCCTGGACGCCACACACGTGATCCACGCCTCGCCGCCCTGCGTGCAGATCGCCAGCCTGGTCAAGGGCGATCGGCTCTACGACACTAGGCTGGACCGCGATTTCTTCATGGCCAAACGACCCTAACCGGCAGCCTGGTGCGTCCGTGGCCCGTCGCACAACCTTCGCTTACCATGGGCTTGATGCCGACACGCTTCGATCAGGTCAAAGTCTCGATTGTCCTCACGGCGCCCGGAGCGGACCCGGCGCTGACCGCCTGCGTGCGGTCTGCCCTGGAGCAGGATCATCCCGCCGTGGAGGTCGTGGTGGTTGAGGGGGGCGGACCCGAGACCCGGTGGGCGGACTTGCTGGAAAGTGACCGAGTGCGTCACTTACCGGGGAAGTTCATCAACCTGGCAGCCATGTACGACGCGGGAATTGCCGCAGCCGGCGGGGAGTATGTGCTGCTGATCTACGGCGATGCCCGGCGGATCGAGCTGAGGCGTTCAGCCGTACAAACCCTGGTGATGGCCGCCGTCCGAGGCGACGTACCGGCTGGGATGGTCTACGCCGATTACGAGCGAATCGAGGCGGACGGGTCAACCAAGGATATCCATCTGCTGGACTGGCACCCCGGCCGAACGCGCCAAGAGGCGGACTTCGGCCCGGCCGTCTTGTTCTCCGCGGCGGCGTTGGCGGACGTTGGGGGCCTCGACGAGTCTTTGTCGGTGGCCTACGCCTACGATCTGCGGCTCAAGATCGGTGAGCGCCACCGGATTGTCCACGTGGCCAATCGTTTCGCCGGGTCGTTGTACGCGGTCACGACGCCCGCCAAAGCCCACAACGTCTTCGACTATCTGTTGGCCGATCGGCAGGCCCAGATCGAGTTCGAGCAGGTCTTTACCGGGCATCTGAAGCGCCGCGGCGCATACCTGGAACCGGGCGCGTTCGTTAGGGCAGTGCGGTATGATGCCGATGAGCAGCGGCGTTTTGCCGAATGCGTGGCCAGCGTGGTGATTCCGGTCCACGATCGGCCCGGGTTCATCGGCCAAGCCATCGAAAGCGTGCAAGCCCAGACGGTGCGAAACGTGGAAGTCATCGTCGTGGTCAACGGGGGTGGCAAGGACGCGACCTGTCAGCAAGTGGAGCGATACTTGCCGGGCGGAGACCGCCACAAACCAGACGGGCCCGGCGTCGAATTGCTGGTAGTGGACCTGAACAACCTGGGCCTGTGCCTGAACGCGGGGATTTCGCGGGCCCGGGGCAGGTACTACGTCCAGCTCGATTCGGACGATCTACTCAAACCCCAGGCCATCGAAAAATTGCTACAGGTCTTCGAATCCGATGACACCATCGGCATGGTCATCGGGGCTTATGAAGTCTGGAACCTTAACGAGCAAACCGGCGAACGGGTCCGCGACCAGGGCGTGCCCGTGGTGGCGCACGACGAGTGGACGGCCGACAATGGACGCAACAACTTGCTACGGGTCGGCGGGGCTGGGGCGCCGCGGTCAGCGCCCATCAAAGTAATCGCCGAGGTGGGCTGGTTCGGCGTCAACGACGGTGCCCATTGTCGCAATTACGGCGAGGACTACGACCTGGTGTTGCGGATCAGCGAACAATACCGGATCGGGCGGGTGACCGAGCCGATCTATGAAGTCATCCGCCACAGCGGCGGGACCGACCATAACATCGATCAGGCCACCATCGACCGCAACGATGAGGCCAAGGACGCCATGCGGCTCGAGGCCCTGCGCCGTCGGCGGCGACTCAACGGGCTGCCGGCCGACGGATAGGCCATTCAGATGCGGGCATCGGACATACTGCTCATCGGGGTGGATGGTGGGGCTACCGAAGTCAAGGCCCACACGGTCTGTTGCGACAATCTCGAAGCCCCTTCAGTTTTCGACCTGGGTCCAGGCAAAGCAGCCCGCAAGTACGAACGCTATGGCGATTTCCAGCCCCTGCCGATCGCGGACCAACTCACCCAACGCAAGTCAGGCCGGTTGGAACTTGACGATGCCGAGCGCCGGCAGGGCGACCTGTGGGTTCAGGCATGCATCGATGCCATAGCCGACGCTGCATCCGACAGCCGTTGCGACGGGCTGTTGATCGGCGTGGGCATGCCCGGGCTCAAGACCGATGACGGTCGCGGCATCGACGCCATCAACCACGGCCCGCGCATTCCCGACTACCTCGAACACTTGGAGCGCGGGTTGTCAGATCGAGGCATCAAGTTGGCGGCACCCATCGACGTGTTGGGCAGCGACGCGGATTACTGCGGCCTGGGAGAACAGTACGCCTCCGGCGGTTTGTTCGGCGACGTTGACCACGCCTACTACCTCGGCGGGGGGACCGGCCTGGCCGACGCCATGAAGTTGGGGGGCGAACTGATTCCTTTCGATCGGGCTGCGGGGTGGATTCTAAAATCGTGGGAAATGC
>JBHHVM010000111.1:0-9211 GCA_046754265.1 Phycisphaerae bacterium | reverse complement strand
ACAGGGGTCCAGCCACCGTTACCGTGTCACGCTGCAGCAGCAGGATGGCCACCACCATCATTGCTGGGGCCGGGCCGAAGCTGACCACATCGGCCAGCGAATCCAATTGGCCCCCAAAGTCGCTGGTGCGTTTGGTGAGCCGGGCCACGCTGCCGTCCAAGGCATCAAACAACAGCGACAAGAAAATCAAAAAGGCGGCGATGGATAGAAAAGACGGCAGCATGCGCTCCTGCAATGCGTTGAAGACCGCAGCCCGAGGGATGGTCTGATCTGCTCCGGACAGCGCCCGCATGCAAAAATGGATGGCGGTAAACCCGCAGAGCAGATTGCCCAGGGTCAACAGGGTGGGCAGGGTCGAGACGGTGCGCAGTCGGCGGGGCCTACGAGGTCGCTGTCGGCCCGACCGGCGCAACTTGGCAATGACCGGCATGATCGTCTCCCTTCTCGAGGGGTATCGGCAACTGGCGGGCCAAAATGGTCAGACCGGCCCGAACTTTATCCCCTACCGAAACCTGGACGTGGACGGCGCCGTCGTCGGGCAGGATCAACTCGGTCCTGGAGCCGAACTTGATGAGCCCGAAACGCTCCCCAGCCTCTAATGCGTCGCCCTGCCGCCAGTGACAGATGATCCGCCGGGCCACCAACCCAGCCACCTGACGCACGACCACCGGGCCTCGATTGGGTTCAGCCACGTCCAGGACCAACATGTTGGACTCGTTGAGACGGCCCGAATCGGGATGGCGGGCGTCCAGGAATCGGCCCGGCTTGTAGGTCACCGAGCGGACCACCGCGGCACACGGGCTGCGATTGATATGGACGTTGAAGATGCTGAGGAAGATGCCCACGCGCAGGGCAGGCCCATTGAGGTTGTCGTCATGTTCAAGGTGCGTGATTTCGGTAACCGTGCCGTCCGCCGGGGCACACAGGTCGCCGGGCTGACAGTGGGTGACACGGATCGGATCCCTGAAAAATGCCAGCGACCACAGCCACGCGGCACCCAACGGAATAGACACGGGCCACCATCCCAGCCAAGTCATGGCTGCGGCGCCGCCGCCCAGGAGCACCGTGGCGATGAGCATCTCTTTAAGGCCTTCGCGGGCGAGTCGCATGGGGTTAATCTCGATTCGGAATCTTCATGTTTTGGGGCAGTGGTTTCAGAGGGTGGTCCGCCTACTTCTTGAACGGCGAGCGTTTGCGGACCGCGTCGGCCATGGCGATGCCCGATTGATAGATCTTTCCGAAATCCTGTACGCCGATGCCCAGCTTGTCGGAAATCTCGACGAGCAGGTTGCGCTCCTTTTCGGAGATGTCACCATCGATGCGCGCGGTGGCGACCAGAAGCTGCATGGCTTTGGCCGGGTCGCCGATCTTTTGCCCGAACAGTTGGTCCTTCATGTCGGCATCGTGGCTGGCCTGGAGGCGAAGGCGTTCCAGCTCGGTCTTTTCCAGGCCCAATCGGCCGGCCAGTTGCCCGTAGACGCCCTTCTCACTGCCGAGAATCTGACCGTCGGCAGCCGCGATCACCAGCACCGCCTTAAGAATCTCCAACTCCTCCGCATTGGCCATGAGCCCGTCTCCACACCGTTAGGACCGTCTACATGATACCGGACAGGCAGCCACGACGCACGGGCAGTCCCCGGACCAGCGAAATCGCCTTCCAACCCGGCGTCCAACGGGGCCGGGGAGGGCAAACCGGTCCGGGCACGCTATAATCCCCAACGCCCCGGCGACCGAACCGCCGTGGCCGGTGTGTGTTCAGCGTTGAGTGTATCCAGAAGAATGGTTGCAACAGGAGGTTGATGCGATGAAATACGTGGCGATGTTTGCCGCTTTTTTGGTGGCGGGGGCGACGCTGGGGATACCGGCGGCCCGGGCGGGCGACCCGGCTGCCTGGGAAAAAGCCAACCCGCTCAAACCCTTGCCCAAGCCCCCCTTGGGGATCTCTTCGACGTGGGATGAATCGGACGTGCCCCCCACGCCCGAAAAGGTCCGGCTAGGTCGCTGGCTGTTTTTCGACACCCGACTGTCGGCCGACGACACGGTGTCCTGCGCTAGTTGTCACCGGCCCGACCACGCCTTTTCCGAGCCGACGCCGGTGTCGACGGGCATCAACGGGCAAAAAGGTGGCCGCAAAGCGCCGTCGTTTCTGAACCAGGCCTGGACGCTATACCCGCACTTTTTCTGGGATGGGCGAGCGGCCTCGTTGGAGGAGCAGGCCCTAGGACCGATTGCCAACCCCATCGAGATGGGCAACACCCTGGACAATATGGTCAGCACGCTCAAGAGCATTCCGGGCTACGGCCCCTATTTCGCCGAGGCCTTCGGAACGCAGGAAGTGACTCAAAAGCGAGTGGCCCAGGCCATCGCAGCCTATGAGCGGACCCGCATGAGCGGTAATTCACCGTGGGACCGTTGGCGCCAGAAGCGCGACGAAAGCGCCGTGTCCGCCAAGGTCAAACAGGGTCACGAACTGTTCCACAACAAGGCGGCCTGCAACCAGTGCCACCTGGGGCAGAACTTTACCGACAGCCTGTTTCACAATCTGGGCGTGGGCTGGGACCCCGCCAAGAAGGCGTTCAAAGACATCGGCCGGTTTGCCATCTCCAAGAAGGAGGAGGACAAGGGGGCGTTCAAGACGCCGGGGCTGCGTGATCTGAAAGACCGGGGCCCGTACATGCACGACGGTTCGATCAAGACGCTGCGCGAGGTGGTCGAGCTGTACAACAAGGGTGGTGAGAAGAATCCCTGGCTGTCCCCCAAGATCAAACCGCTGAACCTGACGGCCGATGAGGTCGACGCCCTGGTGGCGTTTATGGAGGCCCTGGGCGGGGAGGGGTATCAGGACACCGAGCCCAAGGCGTTCCCGCAGTAAAATCACTGGTCGGACCTGGGCGAGCCAGGCCTGACCCGTTCCGAGCCGTTTGCGGCCACCCAGCGCAGGCCGCAGCGGCTCGATTTCTTGCGCGCGAAGTGGTAACGGACAAATGTTTATGGTACTGGCCTTGACGGGAGAGTGGGTATTTAGGTTAAACTGTAGAAGATACAGTCCGCGAACGGCACGGCGTCGGGCCGGCGGGCGTAACTGGCGCGGTAACTCACAAGGTAATGCGGTGATTCGGGAGGTTGGGTATGAATGACGGATACGGTGACCGGCAGATTGGGAAGTTGCGCCAGTTCGTATTGGTGGTGGCGGGGCTCGGACTCTTGGCCACGTCAGTTGGCTGTGGACGACCCTATTCCACGCGCGAACGCTTGACGCTGACGGTGCCGATGCCGGCCGAGCGTTTGACCGTGCGGACTTATGTGGGCGAAATCACCGTCAATGCCGACCCGAAGGCGACGCAGATTTCGGCCGACGTGATCAAGACGGGCCGGGGTTCCACCCAAGCCCACGCCGAGGCGGCCATGGGCGACATCCTCGTGGCACTGACGGCCCGCAAGGATGAACCGGGCACGGTCACCGCCACGGCGGAGCATCCCTCAAAAACGCCGTCGCGCGCCTACCAGGTGGACTGGATCATCACCGCCCCACCGGGCCTGGCCGTTGAAATCCATAGTGGCCTGGGCGATTTGGAGATCAACGGATTTGAAAAGCCGACCGTGGCCGAGACCGCCTTGGGAGACATCACGGGGCGAGGCCTGGTGGGCGGGGTTCGCGCCCGGACCAATCTGGGGGACGTCCACATCGAAGGCGGCGGGTCGGTGGACGTGCGAACCGATCTGGGCGACGTGAGCGTGGACCTGTTGGCTGTGACCCAGGGGCCTGTCAGCGTCCACAGCCAACTGGGCGATATCAACCTGCGCTTGCCGTCGAACCGCCAGGGGCGCCTCGTGGCCGACACCGACTTGGGCTCGCTACGGCTGAAGCTGGAAGGCATTCTCATGCGGATGCTGCGGCACCGGGGTCACCATTTCGACGCCGAGCTGGGCGGCATGGCTGAGCCGGGCCTGGACCTGACCACCGATCTGGGCGACGTGGTCATCACCACGTACCCAGCCGAACAAAAAGAGGCGGACTGGCGGTAGAAGACCAGCCCCTCGGGCCGGCCCGTTATTGCCGACGTCAAGACCCTCGATCGAGTGCCACAGGGGCGTAGCCCCATGCGCCATGGTGCGCAGCCGTCCCGGGCGATTGGTCTTACGCGGAATCGCTGTATGGCTCGTGCAGAATCACTCGCCGCAGAACCTGCGGCGGGCCTGGGCGGGCCGTCGTTTGCGTGGCGGCGCCCTAGCCTCTGGAAAGCCGTCACGTCTTCATCAGTTTCTTGTAGTCAGCCATGTTGGATAGCCCGACCTCGGCCCGGTGGGCATCGACGGTGAGCGGGTCCTGGATGGGCTGGGGTACCATCTTGCCATCCACCTGATGAAACTGGGTCCCGTAGAGTTGCGGTTGGTTCTGATGGACCAGGACGCGATCGGTCAAGTAGGCCACGTCTTGGGGGAACACTTCGCCGACGGTTAGCTCGGCGTGCATCAGATCGAGGCAACGGCTTTGGAAGACCGGATCCTGGTCGGCGTGTTGCACCAAAAGCCAGGCGGCATGGGAGCCATCGTCGCCAACCAGACTGCGCGTGGGCCAACCGTAGTCCCGCACGATCTGCTTCATCCGCTTCGTGTTGCAGGCGTCGATGTAGGCCAGGGCCTCGACTTGTTCCTGGGCGGGGCCGTTCGCGGGCAGCGCCTTTCGGCGGGCCTGATCCAGCTCCATCATGTGCAGTAGGTGTTCCCGCAATTCGGGATAGATGCAGGCGACGTCGGTGCCGACGCTAGGCACTGCTGGGCTCGGTGAGGCGACTTGGTCGCCGGTGGCGGGCGCTCGACCTTGGGGCTGTGTGGTCGCACATCCCGACATGGCGATCAACAGGGTGACGACGATCAAATGGCCATTCGACGAGTTGAGGCGGGTGTTCATGGGCTCGTCTCCGCTTTTTAGGCGATCCGCAGTTCCGCAACCCATGCATGCTCGATGATCGCGAGGACCCGAATCGCTACCAAGGATGAGCCCATGGTATCGCAGATGCGCCGAAAACGGGGCAGGCGCCGTGGGGGATGTTGCGCCGCCGACACACCAGGCCGAAATCTTGGCGCCAATCGTTGTACTGCTCCCGCAGGGGCCCTAGAATTCGACCAGGAAAGGGTATTTGCGTGAATCGCAGTCAAACCAGACCAATGCGCATCGGTGACGTGGTCGTCGGGGGCGGCGCCCCGGTGTCTATTCAATCGATGACCAGCACCTACACCTATCAGATCGACCAGACCGTGGCTCAAATCAACCGGTTGGCGTCTGCGGGGTGCGACTTGGTGCGGGTGGCGGTGCCGGACAAGCGGGACACGGCCGCCCTGCCGGAAATCTTGAACCAATCGCCGGTGCCCATCATCGCCGACGTCCACTTCCACTACGAACGGGCCCTGGAAGCGGTCGAAGCCGGCGTGCATAAGATTCGGCTCAACCCCGGCAACATTCAGGACCGCAACAAGGTCGATCGGGTCATCGCCGCCTGTCGCGATCGGGGCATCCCCATTCGGGTTGGCGTCAACGAGGGCAGCGTGGTGGAGCGGATCGACAAACAGGTCCGGGCCCAACAGAAAGCAGCCCTATCCGACGGTCACCAGGGCCGATTGGTGGCCTTGATGGTGGAGACCTTGGCCGACTATCTGCGCATCTTCGAGGAGAACAAGTTTGAGGACGTGGTGCTCAGCGCCAAGAGCATCGATGCGACCATCGTCATCGATGCGTATCGGGCGGCGGCTGAGCGCTTCAATTATCCGCTGCACCTGGGCCTGACCCATGCCGGGCCGCCCGAGACGGGGCGCATCCGCTCGATCGCCGCCCTGGGCACGCTGTTGGCCGAGGGCATCGGCGATACGATCCGAATTTCTTACGCCTCCAACCCGGTGGATGAAGTCGATGACGCCAAGGAGTTACTCTATTCGTTAAAACTCAGGCCACGCACCGACCCGGAGCTGATCGCCTGCCCGACTTGCGGGCGGATCGAGATCGATCTGGTGGACTTGGTCACCAAGGTCCGACGGAAGCTGGCCGAGATTCGATGCCCGGTCAAGGTCGCGGTGATGGGCTGTGTGGTCAACGGCCCGGGCGAATGCGAAGGGGCCGACGTGGCCATTTTCGCCGGCAAGGGCAAGGGCATCATCTACGTCCAGGGCGTGCAAAAGCAAACCGTCAGTGAGGACCGGATGCTAGAGGCCCTGTTGGCCGAGTGCCGCGAGCTGGCCGCCAGGGTGGAACGGGGCGAAGCCAACCTGAACAACAGCGCCGTCAACATCGTCCCCCCGGATCCGCTTCGTCTCGAGGACGGCAGCCTGCCCCTGAACGTCGTATCGGATTGAACCCACGCCACATGATCGCTCAACGGCCGTTTTTTCGACGCCCGGTAACTTGACTTTGGCGTTGACCGGGCCAATGGTCTTTATAGATAGGATGCGCGGAGCGGCAGGACCGGACCGGTTGTTATCGTTCATCGCTATCATTGAATCATCTCGTTCTTCATTTCTGGTCCGCCGCGGTCTGTGGTTTATGGGTTTGACCGCCCGTTGTGACACGGGGCATCGCTCCGCTGCGCGATAACGGGGACAGACCGGCGCACAGGTTGAATCAGGGCAATCTGTAGGAGGACCTCTCATGTCACCCGTGACGAACGAATCCGGTGCGCGCCTGGCCCGATGGCTGTTGCGGCGCAACCCGCTGTATTTGCTGAGCGCGACCTGCATTGCCGTGGGCGCCAGGATGTACCTGGTCAGGCCCGAAGCTGCACCGGGCGACGTGGACCTGATCCTGGCCACCTTGGTGGTGCTGCAGGTTTACGAATGGGCGGTCGGGGGGTTGATCGTGTTGCTGCATCGGACCCGGCGGTCGCCGGAGGATCAACCGTCGCTGCTGCTGGTGGCTGCGTTGTTCTGGACCGGGCCGATGGCAGCCACGATGGAGATGACGGTTTTGGACCCCCAGGCGGGGACCGGGTTGGCCATGGGGGCCTGCATCATCGCCCTGGGCGAGATGGAACTGCTTCGCAAGACCCTGGGCCTGCGCTTCAGCCTGGCGGGCCGGGCGGCGGCCACAGCGTGTGTCAATTTGGTGGCACTATCCCCCCCGTTGCTGGTGGTGCGGCCAAGGAGCGGCGGCAGCAACGAGTTGTTTCTGTACGCAGCCTGGTGGGCGTTGGCGGGAATCGCGGTCCTGGGCATCGCGGCGCTCGAGGCCCACCGGCGCATGCGGCTGGCGGGAAGGGACGGCCAACAGCGATGCGAGCTGACGTTTGTGACCCTGGCCGTGGCTGCGGTCGCCATTCACCTGATCGGCATGAACCACGCTTTCTTTGGCCACGCCCGGTTGTTCTACGCCGCCCCGCTCTTGGCAGCGGCAGCGGCCGTGGGCATGGAAGCGCTGCGATCCAGGCCCCGCCCGGACCCGACCGCCCTGCTGGCTTTTGCTTTGCTGCCGGTCGTGGGGATGGTGTTGTCCGTGCAACCGTTTCACCCTGATGTCCCCATCAGGAGGTTGGCCCTGCTGGACGATCCACTCCGAACCGGCGCGGCGTTGGCCGCTTGCGTCTGGGGGCTGGGCTATTGGGGGCACCGCCGGATGGCGCTTTTCCACTCGGCCGCTGCTGCGCTGGGTGTGGCGTTGCTGCGATCCTTGACGGACGGCAGCCCGGCGGATGGCGTCGTTCGGCAGGCCTGGAGCGGGTCTGCACGAACGCTTGTCATGGGCTGTTGCTTCGCGGCCGCCGCATATTTCTTGATCGTAGCTGCGGTGGCACGTTTGCGCCTCGAAGCCTTGGCTGGGTTAGCTGCGAGCTGGGTGGGCGTGTGCGTAACCACGTCCGGGCAAATGGAAGGGGATGGCTTCGTCATCGGCATGGCCCTGACGTGGACCCTTTGGATTGGCGCCCATGTGCTGACCGGCAGACCTGGCCTCGGGTGGCGGATCGGACCCATCGTCGTGTTGGCGATTTGGCCGTGGTTCTATGATGCCGACCCGGTGTTGAACCTCGCCTCCCAGATTCATGCCGGGTTGCTGGTCTGCGTCCTGCTGGGCGCCGCGATTGTCCGGCCCGGCGCCGGGTACGGGGTGATGGGTTGGGCCACGCTGGCGGTGCAGGCGGGTTTTCGGGCCGGTCAAGGCGTTTTGCACTGGCAAACGGCTTGGCCCGGCCTGGTCGTAGCCGCTGGTTTCGTTCTGCTGGCTGGCGGGGGATGGATCAGTTGGCACAAGGGGGCGCTGCTTACGTCCATACGTCCGACCGCGAGCCACGACGAAGCGAAGCCGAGCGCAGCCCCGCTGGGCGCTGATTGAATCCGCGCCCAGCCAAGGCTTCCGTCCGAACGCGCCCCATGCCCGGCGCAGCCCGTCCATCAATCGGCGTGGATTTCGTGGGGGCGGTCTAAATCCCGGCAAAGAGGAAGCCGGCTCCGGAGCCCAAGAATATCAGGGCGGTGCCGATGCAACTGGTGTGCAAGGTGAGGGTCAGCGTCAAACCGAGGAGCAGGAGTTTTTTCTTCATAAGCAGGTCCTTTTATTGCAGTAGCCGAGTCCACCGGTGAGGCGGATCCCGATTCGGTCGGAGCGATCCTACCCGATCAAGGCGGCGGCGAAAAGCACGCGGCGGGCGCGGGCCAAGGTTGGAATCCTTTCCACCGCCCATGATCGCACCCGTCAAGGCATGCGCCGGCGTTGCCCTTTTGGGCTTGGCAGGGGCGATAACCGACCACGCCGGACGACGGATGTTAGAAAATTACGCTCGCACGCTCCGAAAAAAACGCTCGGTTGCGCTACCGGGGCGATAAACGGAGCCAACCGGCCCGGTCCGGGTCGGATTGAGCGGATCGTAGTGCCAGATTCAGGGCTATACTTGTGATAGAGCCCCAGATGACGAGGGGTTGAAGAAGAAAGCCGACGTCTCCAAGCGATCCTGGCCGAGTGCTTGCCGGGGTGCCTGACAGGTTCGGGCTGGAGACGGGTCGAGGGTTAGAAGCCATGCAGAACAACCAGTTTGAAGCCCAACTTCGGGAGCTGACCGATCGGATCGAGGCGTTGCCCGAGGATCAGCGAGGCCCGCTGCTGGCACTGCTGGACGAGACTCGCCGCCGGCAACAACTCATCCGCCAGGCCACCGACCAGGCCCGTCATGCCCTGGATTATTCTCTATATTCAATTCCGCTATACCTTTTCGTATTGTCTTATGATCTATGC
>JBHHVM010000110.1:0-9263 GCA_046754265.1 Phycisphaerae bacterium | reverse complement strand
GGACCGCCACCTCGGCCATCTGGAAGAACACGTACTTCGAGTGGTGCACCACCTTGGCCCCGATCTTGATCAGCTTCTCCCGCAGCGTGGTGAGCGACCAGTGCTTCGAGCGATGGGAAATGTCGGTCAGGCTGTATCGTGCCGGGCAATCCGTGGTATACTTGTCCTGCGAAGTGTGACACGCCCGGCGGGTCGGTTGGGAGTGTTCATGGGCGTATCATCGATCTACAGGGCGGCGCCGACTTTTCAGTCGTTTATCTTTTGGGGTCTGGAGGGCCTGCCGCCATAGGGCCAGTGTGGGAGTCAAGCTGTGGTGCGATTGCTGTCTGGAAACGCGTTGGCCCTGGTGGCGCTCATTGGGTTGACAGTGGTTTTGGGCTGTGCCGTGGGCGGCTCGGGCGGTGGATCGGGAGGCGGAATGGGCAGCGACGCAGACAGCTCGGGCGGCCCGGAGGGCGATTCTCAGTCCGACAACAGTGGTGAAAACGAATTCGCCAATCCCGGACAAAGCGATCCGGGCCTGTTCCCTCCCGAGGGGGGGGCGGGGGGAGCGTTTGGCCTCGCCTCGGTCGATCTGCCGGACGAGGTTGTCTCCAACGCCCCGCGGGAGACTTTGTCGGTGACTTGGACCGGCGACCCGGTCTTTCCAGTTCGAATCGTGTTTCGACCGACGGGGATGGGCTGTCCCGGGGGCCTCTGCTCGTCACCGTCGCGGGTGTTTGCCGAAGCCGCCAACCCTTTTGAATTGCCCGACGCGGTTTGGTGTGAGGGATCGGGCGATGAGGTGCGGGTTTTTGATTTCGAGGTGGTCATGATCGACGCCACCGGCACCGAGAGCGATCCGCTAGCGGCACCGTTTACCTGTCAACCGGCCGGGCAGCAGTAGCGATCCTTGAGGTTTTCGTAAGAGCGTTGGCGGTGCAGCCCGCATAGGCTCGCCGTCGACGGACGATTCCGGGCCAGGTGCGCGTTCATTGAATCGGTACAGCAGTCAAGAGTCAGGAGACTATCTATGTGTCGATATCGGTCGGGGTATTGCGGATTCGCTTTTCTGATGGCGATCGGCGTTGTTGGGGGTTGTTCGGTCAGTACGTCCGGGGGAGGAGGAGGTTCGGGCGGAGCGGCCACGCGCGTGGAATTCCCGGAAACGGGCGATGACCTCATCATCGCGTCGAATCCAAGTGCGGCCCAGTTGACCGTATCGGGCGACCGCGACACCGGGGACGTGACTCGTATGCGCATCGACGAGCCGGACGGCTCGCTGGATGCGGAGTTCGACGATCAGGGTCGGCCGACCCGGGTGGTGATCGACGGCAGTAACGCTTTCGACATGACCTATAACGTGGACGGGACGTTCAATTACACCTTGACCGAAAGCGGGGTGGTGACGTCGGAGGGTTCCAATCTGGTTTCTGACGATACGGACTTGGAGAGTTTGGGTGTGACTGTGAAAGCGGGAGTGCGGTTGCAGGGCCGGCTTGAATCGCTGACCTGCGCCGGGGATGTGGTTGACGATTTCGCCCAGTTTGCGTGTATACAGGGCGGATTCAAAGATGCTTCCGACCGAACGGTGCTGGGTGACGAGGTCAAGTCTGAGAAGAAGGCGGTCAACGCCGGCCTTCTGCTTTGTGCCAGCGCCCAGGGCCTGAACGTTCTCGGCGAGGCTGAAAAGGCGTGTGGTGCTGATGAATGCGCAGATGTAAACGACGGCAGCGAGAGCGCCGATCAAGGTGTGAAGGACTGTTGCCGGCGCATCTTGAAGGCTCGGGCAGCGCTCAAGAACATGATCGGCGGTGGAATAGCGGTGCTGAGCGACATCATTGGCGCTTTCCTGGATGCGTCGACGAGCGAACGTACCGAGCTATGCGGCGGGCTACCGACGGCGATGGCAACGTTTACGCTCCGCAACGCCGACAGCCGGGAGAACATTCACATTTTCCTGCCCTCTGAGGGACTCAACCCCACGAACCGGGTGACGCCCGGCTCGTTTCGGCAGGTGACGCTGGAAGGGCTGGAACAAGGGCAGCAGGTGCAATTCAACGCGGGGCGGAGTATTGCCCCGAATCTGGGCAGTACGACTTGCCCGGAAATCGTCGGCGACAATACCACTTTCGACGTAATCTGGAACGGGGCGTCGCTGTCTTGTGGTCGAACGTAGTCGGGCTTGGTGCCTTTGGGGTCCGTGCCGGATGG
Organism: Phycisphaerae bacterium; assembly: GCA_046754265.1. Classification (GTDB taxonomy): domain Bacteria; phylum Planctomycetota; class Phycisphaerae; order UBA1845; family UBA1845; genus OFTM209. The sequence goes on along the minus strand of JBHHVM010000110.1, from coordinate 7,070 downwards.
GTTCGGTATGCGGCCCCGGTTTGGTACTACATTTGCTCGACGGTCTCGATGCCTAGTAGGCGCAGGCCGAGTTTCAGGGTCCGGGCGGTCAGGTCGCACAGGCGCAGGCGGGAGGTGCGAACTTGGTCTGGCTGGGCGTCTTTGACTCGGACGCCGTGCTTGCGGTCATAGAATAGGTTGAAGGCTTTGCTCAGCTCGAAGAGGTAGTCGGTCAGTAGATTGGGGCGCAGGTCGGCGACGACGGTTTCGAGCTGCTCGGGGAAGCGCAGCAGAGCCTTGGCCAGTTGAATCTCGGAGGGGTGTTCAAGGATGATGGGGGCGTCGGCGGGCAGGTCGGCGAAATCGACGCCGGCTTCGCGGCCTATGCTGCGGATGCGGGCGTAGGCGTAAAGCATATAGGGGGCGGTGTTGCCGTCCATGGCTAACATGTGGTCCCAGTTGAAGCGGTAGTCGCTGGTCAGGTTATGGCACAGGTCGAAGTAGCGCACGGCTGCGACGCCGACGGTTTCGGCGATGTGTTCGATCTGTGCGGGTGACAGGTCGCGGCGTTTGGCTTGATCGGCCTGGTTGCGCTCAATGACCGCACGGGCTCGGCTGACCGCTTCGTCCAACAGTGATTTGAGTTTGACGGTGCCGCCGACCCGGGTGCGGAAGGGGCGACCGTCGCCGCCCATCATGCTGCCGAAGGCCAGGTGTATCGCGGTCACGTTCTCATCGAGCCAACCGGCTTTGCGGGCTGCGGCGAAGAGCATCTGGAAGTGCTGCTTCTGGGGGGCGCCCACCACGTAGATGAGCCGGGTTGCTCCCAAGCGGGTGCGGCGATGGCGGATGGCAGCGAGGTCGGTGGTGGCGTAGTTGTAGCCGCCGTCGGACTTGCGGACGATCATGGGCAGGGGGTCGCCGTCGCGGGTGGTAAACTGGTCCCCCGGGAAGAGGCAGGCAGCCCCTTCGCTTTGGACGATCAGGTCGCGTGTTTCGAGTTCGGCCACGACTTTCGGCAGGTCGTCGTTGTAGAAACTTTCGCCGACGGTCTGCAACGTGACGCCCAGACGGTCGTAAATATCGCGACAGTGCCGCAGCGATTCATCGCAAAACGCTTTCCAGATGGTTCGAGTGTTGGCGTCGCCGCGCTGTAAGTCCACCACGGTTTGCCGGGCCTGGTTGGCGAAGTCCTCGTCTCGATCGAAATGCTGCTTAGCCTCGACGTAGAAGGCCTCCAGGTCGCCGAGGTGGAGGTGCTGTGGGTCTTTGAGGACCTCGGGCTGAGTCTCGCGCAGATGGGCCACCAACATGCCGAACTGTGTGCCCCAGTCGCCGACGTGATTGATGCGGTGGACGGTATGCCCGGCGAATTCCAGGATGCGGGAAATACATTCGCCGATCACGGTGCTGCGCAGATGCCCGACGTGCATTTCCTTGGCCAGGTTGGGGCTCGAAAAATCGATGGCTACCACCTGCGGGTCGGTCGTCGGTGCCAAGCCCAGGCGATCGTCGTGGGCGGCGGCGGGGACCGCCTGCAATTGGGCTGCAATGAACTCGGGTTTGAGCTTGAAATTGACGAACCCGGGCCCAGCCGCCGTCGGGGGTTCGCACAGGTCAGCCACGTCGAGACGTTCAATGATCTTCTCGGCTACCTCGCGCGGGTTCTGCCCGACGCGCTTGCCCAAGGCCATGGCGAAGTTCGCTTGATAGTCCCCGAACTTGGGGTTCTGGGCCGAGCGAATCAGCGGATCGGTCGATTCGCCGTCGGCTCCAAACCCCACCTTCAGCGCCGCCGAGACGCGGCTAGCCAGTTCATCCAGCGTCGATTTCATGGCGGCAACTCTAAGCCGGGATTGGGGCAGGGACAAGGTTGGGTTGACGATGGGGGCTATTAGGCGCTGGCTGAGCGGGTCCATTCGATTCGGGGGGCATCGCCCCATAGAAGCTCGAGGTCGTAGTAGTCGCGGAACTCGGCCGAGAAGATGTGGATGATGACGTCGAAGAAATCGAGCAGGATCCAGTTGCCGGTATCGTAGCCGGTCACCCCCAGCGGGCGGTCGCCGATCTTTCGGCCGTATTCTTTGACCATATCGCAGACGGTCTGCCGCTGGCGGTCGGAGGCGCCGGTGCAGATCACGAAAAAATCTGTGACCGGGGATCGGCCTCGCAGATCCATGACCGTGACGGCCTCGGCCTGGTGGTCGTGGGCGATACGGGCGGCTTCGACCGCAAGTTGTTCGGCGTGCATTGATTTGGCCATGTTCATGAAGAATATCCTAAACGCCGCCGGGGGCCAAGTGAGGATCGCTCACCGGCCCCTGGGGGCATTAGGAAGCTGTCGAGATCTGTTCGGCGAACCGTTCCGCCGGGCCGTCAACGGAGTCTAGCCCAGTCCCAGCAAGGCTCCTATCTGGGGGGCGAATTTTACGATGAGTCCGGCGAAGACCACGCTGACCATGCTCATCAGCTTGATGAGAATGTTCAGGCTCGGTCCAGAGGTGTCTTTGAAGGGGTCGCCGACCGTGTCGCCGACCACGCCGGCTTTGTGGTCTTCGGAGCCTTTCCCGTAGACGATCATATCAGGCTGGCCCGCCCGGACGGCCTGCTGGGCCCGGGTGATGAGGGTCTGGCGGATGGCGGGGGGCAGCTTGGACTGGGCCGACGGGTCTTCGGCAATCTGCGTGGCGGTCATGGCGCCATAGGTTTCGATGAGTTTCTTGGCGTTGTCCCAGGCTCCGCCGGCGTTGGCCATGAAAATGGCGACGGCGAACCCGCTGGTCAGGCCGCCGGCCAGCAGTCCCATGACGCCGGGGACGCCGAACAGCAGGCCTACGATGATGGGCACAGCGATAGCCAACAGCGAGGGCACGATCATCTCCCGCTGGGCGCCGGCCGTGGAAATGGCCACGCAGTCGGCGTAGGCGGGGTACATCTTGCCGTCCAACTCGACCTGGGTCCGGGGCCAATTGTCGGGGTTCTGGACAAACTCTTCGTCTTTGCCTTGACGCCGCAAGAACTCGCGGACTTTCTCGAACTGATCTCGGCAGGCCAACATCATCTCCATGGCAGCCCGGCCCACGGCCTTCATGGTCAGGGCGCAGAACAGGAACGCCAGCAGAACGCCGGAGAACAGCCCACACAAAACCCTGGGGTTCATCAGGTTGACTTCGTAGAATTCCATAAACTGTTCAAGCGACGCCTTCTTGGAGGGCACGACTTTTGATTCGACGCCCTCGGCCGTTGCGGTCCGCAGGTATCCGGCGGTTTTTTCGGTCTTGGGGCCTAACGCGACCTTGGTGACCATGGGGGTCAGCTTGGATTCTTCGTCCGGGGTCAATTCAAAGGCCATGAAGGCGTTGAAATCTTCGGTGGCTTTGCCTTTGCCGGACACCCAGTTCCCGAATTTTCCGTACCCCAGATAGACGGCTTCGTCGGGCGCGGGTTGCTGATAGACCTCCACGACTTTGTCGCGGGCTTCGTACAACTGGCCGAAACGGATTTCTTCGACGTAGGCCGCCAGCAGTGCCAGGGCCGTCAGGGCTGCCGATCCGATGGCGAAGCCTTTGCCGGTGGCGGCAGTGGTATTGCCCAGGGCGTCGAGGGCGTCGGTCCGCTCCCGCACGTGGGGCTCCTGCCCGGTCATTTCGGCGTTGCCGCCGGCGTTGTCGGCGATGGGGCCATAGGCGTCGGTGGCCAGGGTGATGCCCAGGGTGGCCAACATGCCCACGGCTGCGAACCCGACGCCGTATAGGCCGAGCATGAATTCGTGCCCGCCGCCGGCGAAGGTGTAGGCCATCATGATGGCCACGATGATGGTGGCCAGGGATGCCCAGGTGCTTTTCATGCCCTCGGCCACTCCGCCGATGATGATGGTGGCCGGTCCGGTGATGGCCTGGTCGGCGATTTCTTTGGTGGGTTTGAAGTCGTAACTGGTGTAATACTCCGTGGAGTAGCCGATGACCAAGCCACCGATCAACCCGGCCGCGATGCTGCCCCAGATGCCGAGCCAATTGACGTACTGGATGTCGCGGAGCAGAACCCAGCACACCAACCCAGCCGCTGCCAGGATCAGAACACTGCTGCCCCAGATGCCCTTATTCAAGGCCTTCATCAGCACGCCCATGGTGGCCTTTTCTTCGGTGCGCACCATGTAAATGCCAATCACGGAAAGGATGATGCCGATACCGGCCAGCACCATGGGGGCGGCCAAGAATCGAATCGCTGCATTGGCCCCGTCGGGTGTGATTTCCGAGCCGAACAGGGCGGCGGCTGCGGCCACTCCCAGGGCAGCGGTGGCCAGGATGGACCCGGCGTAGGACTCGTAAAGGTCGGCGCCCATGCCGGCCACGTCGCCCACGTTATCGCCGACGTTGTCGGCAATGGTGGCCGGGTTTCGAGGGTCGTCTTCAGGGATGCCAGCCTCGACCTTGCCCACCAGGTCGGCCCCGACGTCGGCGGCCTTGGTGTAGATGCCGCCCCCGACTCGGGCGAACAGGGCCTGGGTCGAAGCCCCCATGCCGAAGGTCAGCATGACAACAGTGATGGTGGACAGGTGCATGTTGGGTGCGAATTTGTAAAGAATGAGGAACCACCCGGTGATATCCACCAAGGCAAATCCGGTGACCACCATGCCCATGACCGCCCCGGCCCGGAACGCGACCACGAGCCCCCGGTTCAGCGACTGCTTCGCTCCTGCGGTGGTGCGGTTGCTGGCCAGGGTGGCGGTCTTCATGCCCAGGAATCCGCACAGTCCGCTGAAGAAGCCGCCGGTCAGAAACGCCAAGGGGACGATCGTGTTTTGCACTTTCAATACGAAAGCCATAAACGCCAAAACAAGGGCCAGGACGATGAACACCATGGTGACCACCATGTATTGGCGCTTGAGATAGGCCATGGCCCCGTCGCTGACGTATTTGGCGATGCGGATCATGTCTTCATCGCCCGCGTCGGCCGCTCTGACCTGCTTGTAGAAGATGAACGCGAAGAGCAGGGCGATGACGGCCCCGATCGGTGCGACCCACCAGATGGTGGGAATGTCGGGCCGAACCACTTGCTCGGCGACTCCGGAAGGTCCTGCTTCCTGTGCCAGCACTTCCGAACAGCCCAGGCCCAACACGATGAATCCAGCCAAGATCAGCCAGACGGTATTTCCGACGCGCCTACTGCTCACAACAATCCTCCCTAACCATTCAATGTTGAATGCTGTCTGTCCAAACGACGGGCCGGGTGTCCGGCGGCCGTCGACGGGGGTCATTCGGTCGTATTTTGCAGAACATTAGGCCTGTTCGGCACTTAGCGTCCAGGCCGGTTCGACATCGACCACGCCTTGCGAGAGGCGGGACTATAGCAGAACCGACCCCCAAGTCCAGTTGATTTTCACCATTCCAGCGGTTGCACGGCCCGCCCGCCAAGGCTACGCTTAGGGGGTTGTTGGTTGGTCGGCACCCCTCACTTCATGGAGTCTGAAACCATGAGTTTCGGCAGGCGATTGTGGCAGACGGCACTGTTGGTCGGGCTGGTTCCGGTAATACCCGCCCTGGGGCAAGGGCCTAAGCGGGTGACCGTGGTGGGTCAGGCGGAAGGCACCGGAACGCGGGCCTACGACGAGGCGGTCAAGGCCGCCCAGCGACAGGCGGTCGAGCAAGCCTGCGGGCTGTTTATCAGTGCCCAGTCCGAGGCCGAGAACTTCGCTCTGGTCAAGGACCGCATCTTGTCTCAGGCTGGCGGGTACATCCGCGAGTGGAACGAGAAGCGCCGTTGGACCGAGAACGGCGTCACCAACGTCGAGATCCAGGCCATCGTCGAAGTGGCCACGTTCGAGCGGGAGTGGGCTGCGTTCGCCCACCTCAAAGAGGACGAGGGCAATCCCCGCATGATGATGGTGATCTTCGAAGATAACGACGTGGACGACCTTCGGGACGCGGTGCCCAACGGCGTAACCCAGTCGGGGTTGGAGAACTTTTTCATCGGCAAGGACGTGCAGTTGGTCGACCATCGGGTCATCGAGCAGGTCCGACAGCGTGAGTTGACCCTGGCCGATTTGGACAACAACGTGGCGGAGTTGGCCGCCGCCGCCGCCCAACACCGTGCGGAAGTCCTGGTCCTGGGGCGGGCAGAAGCCCGTCGCGGCGGGTCGGTCTCCATCGGCGGGCGGAACGCCTATCGCTGGAACATCACGCTCAACATGCGGGCGGTGCAGGCGGATTCAGCCGCCATTTTGATGTCCAAGACGTATAGCCCCAAGAAGCCCTACACCACCACGTCGGCAGCGGCCGGCGATGATGCCTTTCGCAGGATGATCGACGACGTGGCTGCCGATGTGCTACGGGATATTGCCAAGGCCTGGCACAAACGATCGTCGGCCCGGCGGATTCTGCAAGTGCGCTTCTCGGACGTTCCCAGCCGCAAGTTGGCCAAGAGCATTTGCCGGGCGATGGCTGAGCATCGCGGGGTGGTCAACGGCCGGGAGGGCGCCAAGCTGCGCGAATACACCCACGGCGTGGCCAACGTGGAGGTGGATTGGAAGTTCGACCTGGACCTGCTGGCCGATACGATCGAAGAGTTGGCCGTGGAAGGCCTGGCGTTTGAAGTCACCGAGCAGACCAGCACCAGGTTGTCGGTCAAAGCGATTCAGGGGGGCTGATGAACCTGCAAGAACAACCCCCCGATAGTGCCGCGGGTCATGCCATTCGTCTGACCAAGCTCGGTCACCTGGTCCGCTCGATTCCGGATTGGCCCAAACCGGGCGTTGTCTTCAAGGATATCACGCCCTTGCTGCGCGATCCGTCCGGCCTGGCGCTGGCGGTCGAATACCTCTGTCAGCCGTTTCGGAGCATGGGTATCGACGTGGTGGCTGGGGCTGAATCGCGCGGGTTTATCTTCGGGACGGCCGTGGCCACCGCGCTGTCGGCCGGGTTTGTGCCCATCCGCAAACCCGGCAAGCTCCCATTCCGGACCCACGCCGAATCCTACGAGCTCGAATACGGCACCGACGAGGTGGAGATCCATATCGACAGCCTGGAGGCCGGCGACCGGGTGCTGATCGTCGACGACCTGATCGCCACCGGCGGAACCGCCGAGGCGGCGAT
>JBHHVM010000109.1:0-9263 GCA_046754265.1 Phycisphaerae bacterium | reverse complement strand
TGGCCCATCCCGCTCGGCCATTTGTCGTGGTGCTGGGCGGCGCCAAGGTCTCAGACAAGATCGGCGTGATTGAGAACCTGTTGACCCGATGCGATCGGTTGCTGATCGGCGGGGCCATGTGCTACACATTCTTCGCGGCTGAGGACAAGCGGGTGGGTAAAAGTCTGGTCGAGCCGGACAAGTTCGACCAGGCCCGGCACTTGCGAGAAAAGGCCGGCGACAAGCTCATGCTGCCGGTCGATTCAGTGGCGGCGGCCCAGATCAAGCCGGGCATCGATACCCAAATCTGCGGCCAGGACATTCCCGACGATCTGATGGGGTTGGACATAGGTCCCAAGACCATCGAAGCCTATCGCGCCGAGCTGGCCCAGGCCAAGACCATCGTGTGGAACGGCCCGATGGGCGTCTTCGAGACGCCGCCGTTCGAAACCGGTACCATGGCCATAGCCCAGGCCCTGGCCGACGCCACACGAACAGGGGCCACGACCATCATAGGAGGCGGCGACAGCGCCGCCGCGGTGGAGGCCGCCGCCCTTGCGGATCAAATGACCCACATCTCCACCGGCGGCGGAGCGTCCCTGGAATTCCTGGAAGGCAAGACATTCGCAGCGATCGAAATCCTGGACGATGCGTAGATAAACACCAATGAAGCAGATTGTTCCCATCACCTGCCTGTCGTTGCTGTCAAATGCAATTGGCGGATGCATTTGGGGGCCGTTTGTATTCGAGAATGACCCCCTCAAAAACCCGCGGCACATCAGAGCAATTTCGCCGGACGGCTTCGTCGAGTTTCAAGACGGACAACGGGTTAGGCTGGCTGGCATCCGAATGCGTCCCGCCGGAGTGACCAAAGAGCCGGCACGCTTGCCGGATGTTCTGGATGCGATCGAACACCGCGTAGATGGGCAACTGGATGAAGCCTCTCAAACGGTTGCTTGTTACTACAGGAGTCGGAATTCGCCACTTTGTGGGAATCCTTTCTTGCTTCCCCACCCGTTGACGTTTTTTCATTTTGTCCCCAAGTACGAGCGACACTCTCTCAACGCGACGCTGATTCGGACCGGTGTGGCGGAATTCGCTCCTGATGCTGGATATCTATCAAGAGAAGATCGCGGCTGGTGCGAGTACGCACAACGGCGTTACGATATTGCGATGTGTGAACAAAGCGCTAAGTTTAGGGACAAACCGGTCTCATGGATCGTTCAATTCCCGAGGATGGGAGGCGTTCGTCTGGCTACTGGCGACGTGAGAATCAAGTCCGTGAAAGGACGGTCGGGCACCGAAACGCGCGGGCCCAGCCCGACACAATACGCCGCCGGAGCGGATCAGCGATGAGTGAACGTCCACTGGCCGAGCCCCGCATCCGCATCGCCCCGTCCCTTCTGGCCGCCGACTTCTCGCGGTTGAAAGACCAGGTGGCTATCGTCGAAGAGGCTGGGGCCGAGGTCTTGCACCTGGACGTGATGGACGGGCATTTTGTGCCCAACATCAGTTTCGGCGTGCCGGTGATCGAGTCGCTTCGGCCCGGGTCGAAGCTGTTCTTCGACGTTCATCTGATGATTTCCGAGCCTCACCGGTACGCGGAAGCTTTTGCCAAGGCCGGGGCTGACCTGATTACCTTTCACATCGAGGTGGCCGATGAACCGCGGGAACTCGCGTCCCATATCCGCAGCCTGGGGTCGGGGGTGGGGGTTTGTCTCAATCCCACAACGCCGGTCTCAGCCGTGGCGGAGGTGCTGCCTGACGTGGACCTGGTGCTGGTGATGAGCGTTTGGCCCGGCTTTGGGGGGCAAGCCTTCATGCCCGAGGTGTTGCCCAAGGTCCGAGAACTAAAGCAGAAATTGACACCCCGGCAGCGGTTGGAGATTGACGGCGGGATCGATCCGACAACAATAGTGCACGCGGTCACTGCGGGCGCGGATACGATCGTGGCGGGTTCGTCGATCTTCGGTCAGCCCAACCCCGTAGCAGCAATGAAAGAACTGGAGCGAGCCGCCCACGAAGCCGCACCCAAACCTTCCAAGTGAAAGCGGGCCCGAAACGAGCCGCGGACCCGCGGATTGGCAATGAAGTGGTGAGACTGTTTGTGACTTCAACGGACTTGGCGCCATGACTTCCATCGTCCTGGTACCCTGGGCCAACACCGATTGGGGAGAAGCGGGCCGAATGGCTGCCCGGACCCCGTTGCCGCTTAACGACTCGGGCCTGAAGCAGGCCGCCGAGTGGGCCAACGAGTTGGCAGGCCGGGAGTTGCGGGCTGTGTACTGCGCAGAAGAAGCCACGTCCAAACAAGTCGCCCAACTTCTCGCCAGCCGGGCCGAGGTTCGCCTCAAGACCGTGTCCACCTTGGAAGAAGTTGACGTGGGACTGTGGGAAGGACTCACCTCCGCCCAGGTCGAATCCCGGTTTCCGAAAATCTACAAGCGTTGGCTGGAAGACCCATCCGGGGTCTGCCCGCCCGATGGTGAGCTGCTCGGCGACGCCGCCCAACGCGTGTACCAGGCCATCACCAAGATCGCCCGCAAACACAATGGCTCATCCGTCGCCGTGGTCCTGGGGCCCATTGCATTGGCTGCGACACGCTCGCAACTGGAGCACGGCGCCGCCGGCCGATTGCATCACCTTAAAGCCAACGAGCCGGTGTGGTATCAGATATCCGACGCCACCGCCCCGCAACCCGCCTCGGCTCCAACCCCCTGACCGTTTGACGGTGACTAAGACCGGCCTTACGGTAGCCCTTCTGTTCAACTGGTTTTGATCGCGGCGGACTCCCCATGGGTTTAGTGCCATAAAATGTCATTTTCTTTCGACGTGGCTGAATCCGCCCGAAGCGTGGTGAACGGTGCCCGGTGCGTGACCCTCGACGGTGAAGCCATCGACCGTTGGGCGGCCGTCCATCACGGCGACGCGTTCCAGGTGCCCGCCCCACCGCCGCCGTTGCGGTTTGCCGGCACGGCGGACCAGACAGCCAACTTCATTCTGCTGATCGACTGCTTGAACTTTTGCTTCTGGTCGGATGCCCCCTGGTCCATCGACTTCAAGGGTAAGACCTGGACCCGGACTTACGCGATGTACGCGGGCGTGCTACGGGCCATCGAACGCGACGCCGCGTGGCTGACGCCGCAGTGTTGGGCCGATGCCGATGCCGCGGGGGTTTCGGAGCTATTCGCCGGGCAAGGGCAAATCCCCCTGATCGAAGCAAGACAGCAGGTCCTCAACGAGACCGGCCAATGCCTGATCGGCAAATTCGACGGCCAATTCGTCAACGTCGTCGAGCAAGCCGATCGTCGGGCCCCTGAGGTGGCCTGCCTGCTGGCCGAGCATTTTCCCTCCTTTGCCGACATTCACCGCTATGCCGGGCACCGTGTGGCCATCCTCAAACGCGCCCAGATCTGTGCAGCCGACCTGCACCACGCCTGGACGCGACAGCAATGCGACGGTTTGAGTCATCTGGAGGCGTTGACCGTCTTCGCCGATTACCGTCTGCCGCAATACCTCCGACACGTCGGCATCCTCCAACTGTCGGGCGACCTGGCTGAGCGCATCGACACGCGGCAGGAGATCCCATCGGCCAGCCCCGAAGAAGTCGAGCTTCGCTGCGCCACGATAGAAGCGAGCCGGCGCCTGGTGACTGCGTTGACGGTCCATGGCACCCGCTTGGCCCCCTACCAGCTCGATTTCGTCCTTTGGGAACGCTCGCACGACGCAGAGGTCACCTGCCCGCATCACCGCACCCGGTGCATTTACTACTGACAGGCCGGGTCGTTTCCGTCATCCAAGATCAAGACACCGTACTGACTTTCGCGGAAATCACCGTGTCTGTCACCGCACGGTCGATGCCCGGATAGGCATTCACACGCCCGCTCGCGGGAGTCTGGCAATCGCGACCCGTTTCTTCGTGACCGCAACAGGGGTATTTCGTTCTTTGACCTAGGCGCTTCCGCTGACTCATCCGGGCCGGAGAAGGAAAAGGTCGCCTGGTTCGACCCCTGGCCAGAAAAGACGTCGGCATGAACGTTCAACCATCCAATCTCACCATTCCGGCACCGCTCCTCTTGGTCAGTGGCTTGAAGATGAATTCTCCGGGAACCCCCGTTCCCGAACTCGTTTACGAAACCAGTAAGTGCCCTGGTGTCCTGTCACAGGTGGTTCGAGGGGTGGCACGGTCTACCGACGCAGTCGGTAGGCCGTGGCGATCGCGAGAACCCACGGCCTGGCTGCGCCAGACCGTGCCACCGGACTCCTCAATCGACTTGTGACGGAGTACTAGCTGCATGGGAAGACAATGGAGGTAATGCAATGTCCTCGAAACCACTCGGTGGGACGACGCGGTGGACCGTGCTCTTGATTGGCACACTTGGAATTCTCTTTCCTCAAGAGGCGGTGCGGGCCCAATGGGTGGAAGGCACACCGGCGACGCCGGGCACGCCGGATGCAGCCGCCCTGCCGGGGACGGCCCAAGTGCCCACGCCCATACCCCCAGCACCGGCCGGGGTGACGCCTCTGACCACGATCACGGGCGTCCTGATGCCGGCCGGTGAAGTCGCGCCGTTCCCTTTTGTCGACATGTACATGATCTGTATCGACTCGCCGGCCGCGTTTTCGGCCTGCACCTGTGCGGGACCCGGTTGCGGGCCCGGTGCCTTCGCTCCATTTTTCACCGACACCGAGTTGTGGCTGTTTGACGCGGCCGGCCTCGGCATCCTGGCCAACGACGACCATCCATCGGTGCCTTGCTTTCCCTTTCTTCATGCCGCGATCACCGGGCCTGCCACCGACTTGACCGGGGCGATGGTCCCGGCGCCGGGCATTTATTACCTAGCGATCACCTCATACCCCAATGCGCCGACCAGCGCGGGCGGACCGGTTTTTGCCATCCCCCCGCCGTTCACTGAAATCTCCGGGCCTGACGGAATCGGGGGAGCGCTACCGGTGACCGGTTGGGGTCCGGGCCCGCTTAGCCTCGCCCCGACGTACACGATTTCACTGACCGGAGTCAGCTACCCGACCGGCGCGTGCTGCATGCCCGACGCCTCGTGTGCCATTCTTAGCCCTCGGGACTGCGCGACTGCCGGCGGCACCTTCATGGGCAAAGGCGTGCCCTGCACGCCGTCGCCCTGCGCTTCGGCCTGTTGCGCCGGGGATGGGTCCTGCACGATCGCGGACGAAACGACCTGCACCTCCGGCGGCGGCGTGTATGTCCCCCTGACGCCAGCCTGTCTGCCGGGCGCATGCCTGGCAGCCTGCTGCTTGGAATCACCGCCTGATCCGCCGGACTGCATCACGGTGAGTCCCGACGACTGCGTCCTGGCCGGCGGGACGCTGGGGCCTTTGGGGACGGTCTGTCCGACGCTGAGTGAGGAAGAGGCCACCAGCTCGCGCCATGGGTTCCTTACCTCCATTGTGTGCGGATTTGTTCCGCCACGACGAGAGGCGCGGGCCTCTTCGCTGGCCGGGCCGGTCGATGCTTGGATCACGCCCACATCGTTCAACTCCCACCAGGACTTCGGTCTGCTGGGCGCCCCGCCGATACCGGCCGATTTCTTCGGGATCGGTTCAGCTCCGTTCGTGGGCACGATGAATATGAAAGGCTCCGCCCTGGGTTTCGGGGCGTTTCCCGATGCCGATACGATCATCAGCCGATCGGCGGACCCGTTTGCTCGCGCCGATGCTCCCTTTGGACCGCCGGTTACGGTGGACATTGAAATCATCGAGCTGAGTCTCAAGAGCGTGGCTCCGATCACCGTCATGATCAACAGCGTGGACACCTTCTGGGACGTGGACGTAGGCCTCTCCGACTGCGTCCCACCGGCGGGCCAGCTCACGGCTTTTAAGGATCACTGCAACGGCGGCACGTATGACTCGCTGCTGCTGGTCCAACCCAAGTATACCTTCACCAACTTGGCCAACCCCGCCGACGTGCGGATTCTGGACACCGGGCTGGACCAGACCGGTCAATGCCCAGCCGATCCCAACAATCTCAATCCCGTGGTCTTCTCGTCGCTGCCCAATAGCTGGGTCCATGACGCGGATCGGCGGTTGCCCCTGGCGATTGACTTCAGCTCGGCTTTCCATCCGGGGTTGGAGCCTCACACCTTCGCTTGTGGTGACTTCGACCGCAACGACCAGACCGACGAGCGCGACCTGGCCGCCTTGCAGGCGGCGTTCGGGGCGACGGTCGGCGATCCGAACTTTAATCCCCAAATCGATCTTGACGGCGACGGCTCGATCACCGTCAACGACTACCGCGAATGGATGGGCTGCTACCGCTGCTTTGTGGGTGACCCCTTTGCGGGTCCACCGGTCCCCAATATGCCCGGGGATACCGATTTTGACGGGGATCAGGACATGCGGGATTTCGGCGCCATGCAGCGCTGCCTGGCGTCGCCCGATGACCTTGAGTGCCTGTTGAGGCTCGATCTCGATTTCGATCTGAACGTGAACCTGAACGACTTCAGTCTGTTCGGTCTGGATCTACAATCGGTATTGCCGCCGGGCGTGCCGCCGAAAAACTAGCCGGCCCGGCTCAAGCACGTGGAACCACGAGACACAGCGCGACATCATGTCGCGCTGTGTCATTTTTGTCGATCTCAGCAAGAGGTTGAACCCATCGCGACGGCGGCGTCATAGGTTTCCGGACACGACGTCCTTCAACACCTGGGCGATATCGCGCAGAACGGCCAAGGGGTGCTGGTCGGCGTTGACGTCGGCCACGACGCCATCGTCATAGGCGTCCAGGACCGGCGACGTTTCCGCCTTGTAAACCACGATGCGCTTGCGGATCACGTCCGGGTCGGCGTCGTCGGGTCGGTTGGACTTCTTGGCCCGTCCCGAAAGCCGGGCGATCAGGGCGTCTTCGTTCAAGATGACCAGGTGGATGATCTTGCGGACCTCGATCAGGTGGCCCATCAATTCGACCTGTTTGGGCGTGCGGGGGATGCCGTCCAGCAACAGCGTGTGGTAGCCCGGCTCGTACAGGCCCTGGCGAACCAACCCTTCGACGTGCTGTTTCCAAACGCGAATGGTCAGCTCGTCGGGAACCAGCAGGCCCTTGCCGGCATACGACAAGAACTCCTGGCCGATATCGCTTTGTTTATCCAGGGCCCGAAAGATGTCGCCCATGGCCAAGTGCAGCAGGTTGGGCATCTGGCCCAACACCTGCCCCTGGGTGCCTTTGCCCGAACCGGGGTATCCAAAGAGCAGAACGGCCGAGTATTCCTGAGGGTCGCTCACCTGGGCCTCCTAATTCGCCTCGACCGAACGGTTGAGTGATCTTGATGCGGTTCGCCTTGCGAATCCTTTCGGCGACATCTCGAGCCCCTCCCGGTCACTGTTTGTCCGATCGGAACGATTGGCCATGCCTCTTGACATAATCGGCCCGCAGGCCTGGGTCGGCAATTTCAATCCGGGCTTTTTCGAACAGCTCAGCCGATAGACGCTGCATTTCGAGGGGCATCATCCGTTGCCGCAGGCGGGCCCGCACCTCCTGGCCAACCTGCTCAAAGGGGACCGATTCGGCAGGCAATCGCTTCTCCAGCTTGATGATATGATGCCAATTGTCGACCCGGATGGGGTTGGAAACCTGCCCCACCTCCAGTGCCCAGGCTGCCTCGCGCAGCAACGCGGGGATGTCCTGGTCGTCACGGGAAAAAGGCTCCAACAAACCCCCGGCCGCGGCGGTCACCGTGTTGGCACTGTACCGTCGGGCCAGGTCGGCAAAACTCACACCGGCCCCCAATTGGCGCCGGACTTCTTCCAGTTCGGGCCCAGCCGCCATCTGAATGTGGCGTATCTGCACGCGGTCCCCATAGCGACGGGCATAATCGGCCCGGACTTGCTCGTCGGTAATCTCGAGTCGCCCTGCCGCCAACTTGCGCAAATAGGCGTTGCGCAGCATGCCCAGTCGATACTCCTTTCGGGACATGCCCCGCCCAGCCAACACTTGATCCAACAGGGCCTCGGCCGATTGACTATCAAACGCTTCGCCGTCGGCGGCCGGCAGGTTGCCGACTAAACTGCGTAGGGATTCGCGATGTTCGCGCTCGACGTCACGCTTGGAGACGGTCAACCCCTGGGCCTGGGCTGCGGACCGGGCCAGTTCCAGAACGATGAGCTCGTCGAGCAATTCCGCCCCTCGGCCCGCCAGCAGCAAGGCCTGAAGTCGGCGGCGTTCGATGGGCTGACCGTTCACCGTGGCGATGGCAGGACCGGTCGAGTGCGGCGTTGACGAAACCGTGGCGGCAAGCGGCGCAGGGTCGGGTTGGGTCGGCGCGGGTTGCCGGGACGCTTGCCACTTGTCCAGCACCGACCCGGGTCTGGCACCGTCCGACGTGGCGCATCCAGCCCAAACCAGCACACCCCAACACGCAGCCCCACCCAGGTAGCGCAGCGCCCCCCAAAAAAACAAGCACGCCCGATTGCTACATCGTGGCCCCCACATGTCAGGCGAAACCTAGCATCAGGCCCACCGGGCGTCAATCAGAGGTGACCGCCATGGATCGGCAAACTACAATGCAAGACATGGCCATTCCTGCCCAGAACATCGTCCGGGTCACTTGCCTGGGCACAGGCACCTCGCACGGCATTCCGATGATCGCCTGCGATTGCGCCGTCTGCACCTCGGAGGACCCGCGCGATCGACGATCCCGCCCCTGCATCACCGTCAGTTATGACCAAAAGACCGTGCTGATCGATACGCCGCCGGAGCTGCGTTTGCAGTGCATAGCCTACAAGGTCCGCCGCGTGGACGCCGTCTTGTTCACCCATCACCACGCCGACCACGTGGCGGGCCTGGACGACCTGCGCCGGTTCAACTGGGTGGGTCGAACACGTTTAGATTGCTACGGCCCAGCCGCCACGCTGGAGCGCATCCGACAGATGTTCTGTTACGCCTTCCAGGACGATCCGGAATACCCCTCACACAAACCGGACTTGCACCTGGTGCCTCTTGACGGCACTGCATTCGACCTATTCGGGCGGTCGATCACACCGATTCCGCTGATGCACGGCCCGATGCCGGTATTGGGCTACCGCATCGGCCGATTCGCGTATTGCACCGACTGCAACTTCATTCCCGAAGCATCCTGGCCCCTGCTGGCGGGCTTGGACGTGCTCATTCTCGACGCCCTACGGCACACCCCGCATCCCACGCATTTCAACCTGGCCCAGGCCGTCGAAACCGCCCACCGCATCGGTGCCCGGCGGACTTACTTCACCCACATCGCCCACGAACTATCCCACGCCAAAACCAACGCCGACCTGCC
>JBHHVM010000108.1:0-9286 GCA_046754265.1 Phycisphaerae bacterium | reverse complement strand
GGGAGGTGGCTGACCCAGCGGGCCACCGGGGCAGGCGGGGCTACGGGTTCGGCCGAGAAGGCCACGGCCGGGGGACCCGCCAGGGCCACGCCGGACACCTTCACCTGAGTTTCCCCCGGGCGGATAAAGGCCAACTCACGCTGGGCCAGGCGCGAAGCTACGGCCGGGTCCGTCCGGATGGCCTCCAGGCGGCGCCTTTGGCGCTCCACGCTGGCACGCAGGGCCTCGATTTCCCGCCCTTCAAGACGCTCAGAAAGGGCCACCGCCTGGTAATCTCTCCAAACCGGGAGCACCGCGCAGGGCACAAACCCCGTGCAAGCCAGCCCCGTCAGTATCCAGAACATCAACCCCGAGGGGCCCGACTCAGCCGCGAATCGACCCCCGCGGGATGCACATCTGCTCGAACGCGTCTGCACCGAGGCTCGCCCTCCAGGGTTCTGGCCACAATTGGAGATCGTATCGGCTATTTGTTCCAGAATTGTCCGCCGTAAATGGCGGCGCTGTCCAGATGGTCCTCTATGCGCAGCAGCCGGTTGTATTTGGCGACGCGGTCCGATCGGCACAGGCTCCCAGTCTTGATTTGCCCGGCATTGGTGGCCACCGCGATGTCGGCAATAGTGGTATCTTCGGTCTCGCCGCTGCGGTGGCTGATAATGGCGCTCCAACCGTTTCGCATGGCCAGGTTGATGGCCTCGAACGTCTCGGTCAGCGTGCCGATCTGATTGACCTTGATCAGGATGGCGTTGGCGCTCTTTTCCCGGATGCCGCGGGCCAGAAACTCGGTGTTGGTGACCAGCAGATCGTCACCCACAAGCTGGACCGCGCCGCCCAGGCGGGCGTTGAGTTTGGCCCAGCCGGTCCAATCCTTCTCACCCAGGCCGTCTTCCAGGCTGCGAATGGGATACCGGTCGCACCAGCCCGCCCAATGGTCGATCAACTCGCCCGAGGTGACCGTCCGGTCCGGGGCCGATTTGAAGAAGCGGTATTGGCCGGAGGCGTCTTCGTACATTTCCGAGGCGGCTGGGTCCAGGGCGATATAGATGTCCTCGCCCAGCTTGTAGCCCGCCGCTTGCACGGCTTCGGATATGACCTCCAGGGCCTCTTCGTTGCTCTTGAGGTCCGGGGCGAACCCGCCCTCGTCGCCAACAGCGGTGTTGTAACCCTTGGCTGAGAGGACCTTCTTGAGGGCGGCAAAACACTCGGCGCCCATTTGCAGGGCATCGGAAAAACTCTCGGCCCCCCAGGGCTGAATCATGAACTCCTGGAAGTCCACGTTGTTATCCGCGTGCTTGCCCCCGTTGAGAATGTTCATCATGGGAACCGGCATAACCCGGGCCCCGGCGCCGCCCAGGTAGCGGAACAGCGGCAGTCCGACCGACATCGCCGCCGCCTTTGCGGCCGCCAGCGAGACCGACAGGATCGCGTTGGCTCCCAAGTTGCCTTTGATCCCACCGGCCCCGTTGCCCTGGGTGCCCTTGGCCTGGTCCAGTTCGATCATGGTCAGGTCCACGTCTTCCTGGTCCGTGGCGTCCAGGCCGATCACCGATTCGGCGATGTCCACGTTGACGTTCTCCACGGCTTTGAGCACGCCCTTGCCGCCGTAACGGGTGGCGTCGCCGTCTCGCAACTCCACGGCTTCGTTCTCGCCGGTCGATGCCCCCGAGGGCACGGCTGCCTGCCCGTAGCTGTTGTCCTCGAGGACGACGGTGGCTTCGACCGTGGGATTACCCCGCGAATCCAGGATTTCTCGGGCCTCGACGTGGATGATGGTGGTCAGCGACATGGTTTTGAATCCCTCGATAAGCGGCCCGGCGACGGTGAACGGGCGGCAAGCCTTGGCGTTGTGGTTTCCCGGGCCCGGCGAGTTCAACCGCGGACCCGACCAAACGGGCAGTCTAGGTTCGGCGAGGAGCGGGTCAACCCGACCCGTCGCGGTGGGGAGGTCCGGGAGGTCCAAAGACTGCGGCGCCTGGTTGACGGGGCGCCGGCGTTGCCTATGATGCTGGGCTTCGGGTGCGTGCATCCTGAACATCGGCGTGGTCAGGTCTCCGGGCATCATGGGCCGGGCCTCCAGCACATGGGTGGTGAATCGCCTCTGGGAGTCCCCTAGGGGGGCGCTGTAGACAGCGTGCAGGCCTCATTCAAGGGCCCGGGCTGAGCCGATAGCAGTTCAGAGCTTCACGGGACCTGCCGGCAAATGTGCATTGCTGAGGAGATTTGTTACATGCACGAATTGATTTTGGCGACCAGCTTCTGGCTGCCCAAGAACCTCTCGGCCCATGGCGGCGACATCGATCGGCTCATCGGCATGCTTCACTGGTTCATGGCTGCCCTGTTCGTCGGCTGGGGCATCTACTTCGTCTTCTGCCTGGTCCGTTTCCGCCAGCGCAGCGGTCACACCGCCACGTACCAGTTGATCAAGGCCAAACCTTCGAAGTACCTGGAAATCGCCGTGGTGCTCATTGAAGCAGCCCTGCTGCTGTGGTTCTCCATGCCCGTCTGGGCCGAGTATCGCAATGAGCCGCCTCCACCCGACAGCGACCGTCTCGAAATCCGCATCGTGGCCCAGCAGTTTGCGTGGAACATCCATTATAGCGGACCCGATGGGGAATTCGGGGCCACCCGGCCCGAGCTGGTGGACGAGACCCTCAACCCCATCGGGTTGGATAAGGACGGGGACCCCGCCGCGGCAGATGACGTGGTAACCATTAACGAGCTGACTATTCCCGTGGATCGGGATGTTTACCTACGCCTGACGTCCAAAGACGTTATCCATTCGCTGTGGCTGCCCAAGCTGCGGATCAAGCAGGACATCGTGCCGGGCATGGAGATACCGGTCTGGTTCAAGGCGGTCGAAGTGGGCAAGATGGACATCGCCTGTGCCCAGCTTTGCGGCTTGGGCCACTACCGTATGCGGGGTGAGTGTCAGATTCTGCCGAAAGCTGAGTTCGAGCAATGGTATGCCACCGCCGGTGTGGAAGAAGAATTCGAAGAAGACGAGGATGATTAGCCCATGAGCGACGCCGGCCACCCCCATCAGCAGATGAGCTTCTGGCGCCAGTACGTGTTTTCCGTGGACCACAAGGTCATCGGTATCCAATACGGCGTGACCGGGCTGGTTTTCCTGCTGTTTGGTTTCTGCCTGATGATGATCATGCGGTTTCAGATGGCCTATCCCAACGAGCCCATCCCCGTCATCGGCACGATGCTGGGCTCGGAAAGCTCGGCCTACATCACGGCCGAGGGAACGCTGTTGCCCGAGGGCTATAACGCGTTCGGAGCCATGCATGGTACCATCATGGTTTTCCTGGGTGTGGTACCCCTGGCTGTGGGCGGTTTTGGCAACTACGTGCTGCCGCTGCAGATCGGTGCTCCGGATATGTCGTTTCCCCGATTGAACATGGCCAGCTATTGGGTGTTCTTTGCCGGGGGGGTCATGATGCTGGCCAGCTTCTTCGTGCCGCGCGGGTCGGCCAATTCGGGGTGGACTTCGTATCCGCCGCTGGCCAACGTCGCTAATGAGACCGGCGACGCTTTCTGGAACGGCCAGACCATGTGGCTGCTGGGCATGGTCTTTCTGATCACCTCATCGCTGCTGGGTTCCATCAACTTCATCGTGACCACCCTTCACCTGCGGGCCAAGGGTCTGTCTCTGTTCAGGCTTCCGGTATTTGTGTGGGCCCAGTTGGTGACGTCCTTCCTGCTGTTGCTGGCCTTTCCCCCGTTGGAGGCGGCCGGGGTTTTGCAGTTGATGGACCGGGTGTTTGAAACCAGCTTTTTCATGCCCTCGGGCCTGGTGGTCAGTGGCGTGCTTCGATCCGAATACAGTGGGGGGGGCAACCCGCTGCTGTGGCAGCACCTGTTCTGGTTCCTGGCCCACCCGGAAGTCTACGTGCTGATCCTGCCGGCCATGGGCATCGTGGCGGAAGTGATCGCCAACAACACCCGCAAGCCTCTGTGGGGCTACAATACGCTGGTCTACTCCATAATCTTCCTCGGCTTCATGTCGTTTATCGTCTGGGCCCACCACATGTTCATCACCGGCATGGGCACCACCTTAAGCGCGTTCTTCGCGGCCACCACCATGATCATTTCCGTGCCGTCGGTGATCATCCTGACCTGTTTTCTGCTCAGCCTGTGGGGGGCGTCGATCCGTTACAACGTGCCGATGCTCTTTGCCATCACCTTTCTGCCCATGTTCGCCATCGGCGGGCTCACCGGTTTGCCCTTGGGATTGCCCGCCTCGGACATTTTCCTGCACGACACCTATTACGTCATCGGCCACTTCCACTATGTCGTGGCCCCCGGCACGATCATGGGGCTGTTCGCCGGAATCTACCATTGGTATCCCAAGGTGACCGGCAAGAAGATGAGTACGCTGCTGGGGCATCTGCATTTTTGGCCGACGATCATTTGTATGAACGCGGTGTTCATGCCCATGTTCTTCGTAGGCTTAGCTGGGGTCTCACGCCGCTTGTGGGACCAAAGCGAATACGAAATGGGCCTGGAAACCATGGGCTGGGTGAAGATGTCATCCTGGGCGGTTTGGGGGCTTGGTGTGGCCCAGATTCCTTTCATCCTCAACTTTTTCATGAGCTTGTTCGGCCCGAAAGTGGCCGAGGCACGCAACCCCTGGCAGGCCACCACGCTCGAGTGGGCTGCCCCTTCTCCCCCGCCGCACGGCAACTTCGAGACCGTGCCGGTGGTTTACCGCGGACCCTATGAATACAGCGTGCCCGGGCACAAGGACGATTTCAGCCCGCAGCACGTGGCGACGGAGGCTTAGTGCATGTCGGCAGAGGTCCTACCCTATACCGTCAAACCCCACCCGGTCACCGGGTTGTACAGCGGCAAGCTGGGCTTGTGGCTGTTTCTGGCGTCGGAAGTGATGCTCTTTGGGGCCATGTTTTCCACCTACATCCTGTTGCGGGTGGGCGATCCTGCTTGGCCTAGCCATCACGACACGCACCTGAGCGTTCCTATCGGCATGGCCAACACGCTCATTCTGATCACCTCCAGCGTGAGCATGGTCATGGCTTGGGCGGCCTGCAAGATGAACGACCTGGCCAAGGCCAAGCGATACCTGGGGATCACCCTGGCGCTGGCGGTCACGTTTCTGGTCATCAAGGTGAGCTTCGAGTATGTGCCCAAAACGCACCACTACGGCGTCTGGCTGGCCGGGTCGACCGAGGCTATCACCGGCCACATCGAGTCGGAGACCCCCGACGAAATCGTCTTTCAGCCCGACGCCGGGCATGGCGCCGAACACGATGCCCACCCGGAGATCATGCACATCAAGCGGGCTGACATCGAGCGCCTGTCCGCGTTTGTGCCCAGCTACAGCACTTATTTCGCCACCTATTACACCATGACCGGCCTGCACGGCCTGCACATTTTGGGCGGGATCCTGGTGATTGGATACTTAATGGGCCCGGGCAGCAAAATGTGGAAAGACCAGCCCGAACGATACGCCAACCGCTTGGAGTGTACGGGCTTGTATTGGCACTTCGTCGACCTGGTGTGGATTTTCCTGTTCCCGGTCTTTTACCTGCTTTAGGGAGCGATCATGGCTGAGAGCATCGAGGATCTCAAACAACACGTGCGGGTCTACATCACCGTGTTCGCGGGGTTGGCTGTGCTGACCGTGGCCACCGTGGGGGCATCGCTGTTGGACATGGGCACGCAGTGGAACATCACCGTGGCCCTGATCATCGCCACCATCAAGGCGTCGCTGGTGGCCGGCTACTTCATGCACCTGATCTCCGAACGCCAGATTATCTATTGGGTCTTGATTCTCTGTGCCGTGTTCTTCGTGGTGTTGATCTTCCTGCCCGTGCTGGTTAATAGTGAGGTGGGGATACCGGGCTAATGTCTTTGAAGGCGTTTCACATCCTCTTTATTCTGATCTGCACGGCCCTGGGCGCCGCATTGGTGCTGTGGTCCGTCCGGCAATACCGGGCCAGCGGAGCGACCGAGGACCTCTTCCTGGGTGTCACCGGCCTGGTGATGGTCTTGGCCCTGGTGCCCTACGGCATCTGGTTTCTGCGGAAGCTGCGCCACCTGAGTTACCTCTGATGTCCACCGTCCGATATCGACCGCGATGGGCCTTGTTGACTGCCGCCGCGGTCGTTTTCGGGATCGTTTCATCGGCCCAGGCCTGTCCGGTCTGCTTCGGCGACCCCGAATCGAACCTCACTCAGGGCGCTCAGGCCGGCGTGCTGTTCATGGTCGGCGTGATCTATACCGTCCTGATGGGTTTTGTCTCGGTGACCGCGTTCTGGTTTGTCCGGGCTCGACGGGCCCGCCTGCGCCAGGGAAACGGGGAAAACCTCCCCGAGTCCGCCGGCGGACGGGTGGATTCGCCCACCCCCGGAGCGTAAGATATCTTCCACGAGAATTGTTCCGGAGGGTATCGGACGTGACCAAAGCATTCCTGGTATTCATCCCGTTGTTGGCAGGATTAAGCGGCTGCATCGAGTTGCAGCGATCGATGAACCCCAAAGGCGCGGTGGCCGTGGAAGGGCCCGCCTTCGGCCCGGTGGTCACTGACGAGGATCTTGAAGGCGCGCGTGCAGACGAAGATGTCGATCAAGACGCTGCGGCGGATGCCGGCACCGATGGGGACGCCGCTCCCGACCAGACCGACCAGGGGGGACCGCCGGAGCTTGCGGACGGCCTGGCTGAAGTGACCACCGATAGCGGCCTGACTCTTATCGAAATCGAGGAGGGCACCGGGGGCATTGCCGCCAACGGCGACGTCGTCGAAGCGCACTATGACGGTTGGCTCGAATCGGACGGCACCAAGTTCGATTCATCCATCGATCGTGGCACGCCGTTTACCTTCACGCTGGGAACCGGCCAGGTGATTGACGGATGGGATGAAGGCTTCTTGGATATGAAAGTCGGAGGGCGACGCAGGCTGATCATCCCGCCGACCCTGGCCTACGGCGACCAAGGCCAGCCGGCCGGGGGTATTCCGCCCGGGGCGACCCTGATCTTTGACGTTGAACTGCTTTCCCTAAACCCCTGAGATCGTCTCTGGGCGACTATGCGACGGCTGGGTGACTCTTCTCGACGGCTACAGCCTGTCGCAGGATGGCCCGGCGGTGTGAATCGTTCTGCCCCACGCCCATCTGAAGGACGCTGGCTGCACTGTCGGAGATGTTGCCCAAGTGACGCTGGATGGCCAGCCCGTCCACTTCTTCGTCTTCGCTGGGCAGGTTGGCTTCTTCAAACGCCCCAAACAGCGTCAACGAGAACACACTGTCGCTGTCGGTGCTGCCCAGATGGCCGGCGTATTGCTCCAGGCTGTCCATGGACAGGACACCGCTGCGGACGGCTTCTTGCAAATCGATGAATTCCTCAGCCAGCGTGGGAACCTTGATCTCCGTGGCCCCGCACACGGTGATCACCGCACACCGGGGGCGCCGGCCTTTGGACGCCTCCGCGCCCTGGGCCTCGATCAGCCGTCGCGCCAAGGAAGGCCGGCGAAGCTCACACGCCCCAAACATGGTGAAGAACAGGCGTTTGCTGGCCGGCAATTGCCCCTCGTAGGCCCCGCAAAGGCAGATCTGCAACATGGGTCCATCTCCTGCCACAATTGCCCGGAGCGCCCGGGCCCATAGGTTCTTTCGGGCTTGTTCGGCAAATATTCTACCCGATCGACCCCGCCCCCGGCCACGCTTGGCCCCTGGGCGGACGCCGCATAGACTGACCGTCGCGGCCAAGCGCATTGATGCCCTGGCGGCGGAAAGCAGCGTCAATATGGATTCAGGCATCGCAGCCCTTCTCGGAGTCGTGATCGGCGTCCTCTTGGCTGGGGCGGCGTTCGGGCTCTGGCTCCGGCGGAGCCGCAATCTGGCCAAGACCCTGCTCGATCAGGCCCAGGAACGGCAGGTCGCCGATCTCCAGGCCGTCATCGACCAGCTCAAGACCGCCTTTGGGGCCCTTTCCCGCGAGGCTCTCTCAGCCAACAGTGAGGAATTCCTCAAACTGGCCGGCACCAAGTTGTCCGAACAGGCCAAACAGGGCGAAGCCACCCTGGAGGCCCGCAAAAAGCTCATCGATAAGACCGTCGAGCAGATTACCCAGAGGCTCACCGAGGTCGGTCGGACCCTTCAGACCTCCGACAAGGAGCGGCGTGAGGCCCATGGGGCCATTCAGAAACATCTCGAAGCCACCACAACCCAGACCGCCGCCCTGCAAAAGACCACCGCCCAGCTTCGCGAAGCCCTGGCCAATCCGCAGCGCCGGGGCCAGTGGGGCGAGCGCATGGCTGAGGACGTGCTCCGGCTGGCCGGGTTTATCGAGGGGGTCAATTATTGCAAGCAGTCGGTGACCGATTCGGGTTCCAGACCTGATTTCAGTTTCCCTCTACCCCAGGGTCTGACCGTCAATATGGACGTCAAATTCCCCCTGAAAAACTATCTGGCCTGCCTGGACGCCCCCGGTGGTCCCGACGGCAAGGAGATTGGCGAGCGGTATCGTAGCGAATTCCTGCGCGACGTGCGTAGCCGCATCAAAGAGGTCACCACTCGCGACTACATCGACCCCGACAACGGCACGGTCGACTACGTGCTGGTCTTCATCCCCAACGAGCAGGTCTACGCCTTCATCCACCAACATGACCCCAACCTGCTGGACGATGCCATGCACCGCAAGGTGGTCCTGTGTTCCCCACTCACTCTCTATGCCGTCCTGGCCGTTATCCGCCAGGCCGCCGAGCAGTTTCGCCTGCACCAGACCTCCCGCGAAATCCTTGAACTGCTGGGCGCTTTCAACAAGCAGTGGCGGATGTTTACCGATGTCTTGGACAAAATGGGGGGGCGCCTGGCCGACGCCATGAAGCAGTACGAGTTGCTCAGCACTACGCGCACCCGCCAGCTCGACAAGCAACTCATCCAGATCGAAGCTCTGCGCACCCAACAATTGGAAGCGCGAGAAACGCCCGAATCCGTCACGTAGTGCCATTTCCAGCAAGGTGGTTTCACTTGGGCGTGCAACCGACATGGTACGACGCCCGGTTGAAACATTTTGATGCCATCGCGTTTGAGTCCATTGCCCACCCTTGCTTCGCAAGGATGGGGCACCCGCGCCATACGAAACATGGACGTCTAAAAAGGCGGACCCGTGCGGGAATATCTCGTCTCTGAGGGAGGTTAACCAGTCCGTGCAAGCCGGGGTTGAACAGATCGGTCCATCGGACCTGCCGGGCTCAGCGTCAGTCGAAGCGGCGACCCAGGCCCCAACTCGCCGAGTGGGCAGCGCCGGCTTTCGCATCGCCGCC
>JBHHVM010000107.1:0-9300 GCA_046754265.1 Phycisphaerae bacterium | reverse complement strand
GGGCTGAGCCGATGTCGTGGACCTTTTCGCGGAGTGCTGGGCGGGTCCGATTTGGGGGGGACTCATGGGCACGTGGAACCTTCGAAACGGCCGTTGGCGGGCTGGAGAGACACACCGCGGTTGAAAAACCCCGAGGCTTGGCCCGCATCTATCGGACCGCCCAGCAAGTTTAGTCTCGGGTTTGCGGGTGGGTCAAACCACCGGCGGAAACGGCTGCGCACCAGGGGCCGTCGAACCGTCTGGGGGCGGTACCTGGGCCGCCAAGGCCCGAAAACCGAGTTTTTCACACTCTGGCCTGAATTTTTTGACAACTTTAAGCTCTTATTTCTATTGATTTTACGTGGATAGTCCCTATTTTGGTCTCGCCCTACAAAAAGCGACACGGTATAATCCGTCGCGCAAGGGGGGAAGAACCAAGCAGCACCCAGGGGAACGGAGGTCAGGAAGGAAGCATCCTCTCCCCGCAAGTCGATTCATCCCTTGCGCCGTGTTGGGTCTTGACAGAGTCGAGCGGGCGACTGGCCGATCAGGGCCTGCGTCCCGGCGCCCGATCTTTTGAGACCAGACTAACAATTCGTAACGAATGGTATCGACGGCCTGTTGGCAAGGGGGGGAACCATGCCCGGGCGTGGAAATGGTAGTGCTTTTTCGTGCGTGCTGTGTGATCTGAACACCCAGCAGGACTTCTTGGCTTCAGATGCGTGTTGCCCCGTGCGCAACGCCGAGGGCTTGGTTCCAGCCGCCCGGCGCGTGGTGGCCTGGGGAAAGTGGAATCACGTCCCGGTCATCTCCTGCGTCGATTCGCACCGGGGCGACGAACGAACGCACGACGGCTTCCCCCAGCATTGCCTGGACGGGACCCGAGGGCAGGACAAACTCCGTTGGACGCTGTTCGGCAGTTCTTTCAAGGTAGAGGGCGACAACACCTTGGCCGTCCCTCTGGACCTGTTCAAGACCTATCAGCAGGTCATCTTCCGCAAGCGAACCCACGATCTGTTCGGCAACCCCAAAGCCGACCGTTACATGACCCAGCTCCTGGTCGATGAATTCATCGTTTTCGGCGTGGGATTGGAGTATTCGCTCAAATCGCTGGTTTTGGGCCTGCTGGCCCGGAACAAGCGGGTGACCGTGGTGGCCGACGCGTGCGGTTTCTGGAACCCCAGCGAGGCAGACCTGGCCCTGCGGCGGATGCATGCCAAAGGGGCTGATCTGGTCAGCGTGGACCAGTTGTGGCACCGCCGCTTGCGGTACGCGATGCGCTATCCGCTGCACGGCAACGGTAGTAACGGTCACAGCAACGGCAACGGCAATGGCAATGGCAATGGACGGGCCCCTGCAAAAAGTTCGGTGACCGGCGGGGCCGGCAATGGCCAAGCCGGGCGCAACGGAGCCTCAAGCACCGGGTCGTCGGCGTAGGCTGCAAGACCGCCTCGTCGCTCCTGATTCCGCGTCAACTCCGCCACCTGCGCTTACCTTGGTTTTGACACTCGCATCTGGACCCAATTCCCGCTCCTAGATGTCGAGCTTCATCTTTCGGGCCGGCCTGCGGTATCATGGCGCCGGCGGGTCCGACCGGATCGATGAACCGACATGATTGCTTTGCTGAGCGTGTGGATGGGCGTGGGATGTTTGCTGCTGTCGGCAGCCATGGTCATCTGGCGCCCGGCGTTTAACGACATCACCGTGGTGATCAATCTTTACTTCGGCTGCCCGGGAGCGGTTTGCTTGGCTGGGCTGGTGCTGTGGTCTCATCGTAAGGACACCTCCGGCGATCCGGGCACGGCCGCTCAGAGGTTGCAGTGCAAGGTGGCCATCGGCTTGGCCCTGGCGGCCGCGGCTGTGGTCTACGCCCTGGTGATCGGCGCCCAGCAAGTCACTGCCCCCGGTGGGGGTTAGGTGTTCAGGTCCGAGGCGGATTTGACCGGTTGAGCGAACGCGGCGGTGGGGTCCGCGTCCCGGCGCGCCGGGGAAGTTCGCGGCTCGCTGGGTTTTGGGCGGGCAAAAAAACACCTGCCGCTCGGTTTCGGTCCGAGGTTGGCCTTGGCCTTGAAACACTCGAGCCGAAACCGGCGGCAGGCACAAGCCATAAAATGGCCGTGGCGCATCAGATAATTTGGCAAATTCCGCACGGCGCGTCAATACCTTTTTGACAGGAAGTTGGCCACGCGACCGGCAGGCCGGCATCGAGCCGGCGCCGCGTTGAAGAAAGCGCCCCGCAATCCTATAATGTTCCGCTCTGCAACCGCGGAAACGTCTGAGGTCACGAGCACAAGTCATGCACATCACCGTGAACGGTCAACAGCGTCGAATCGAGGATGGCTGTAGTGTGACCCAACTGTTGGCCGAGTTGGATGCCGCCCGACAGCGCGTGGCTGTGGAGGTCAATTCGGCGTTGGTCAGCCACAAGTCATACGCCGAAACGGTCCTGCGCCCCGGTGATGCGGTGGAAATCGTTACCTTTGTCGGAGGGGGCTGATGGCTGCGGAAACCTACCGGGTCGGCCCATTCGAGTTGACTTCTCGCTTGTTCGTGGGCACGGGCAAGTACGCCAACTTTGATCTGATGCAGTCGGCGCTGAAGGCGTCCGGCTGTCAGGTGGTGACCGTGGCTGTTCGGCGCGACGTGTTGGATGGGGACGGCAAGGCCAGACCGGAAAACCTCATCGACTATCTGGACCCGCAGGGCTACATCCTCTTGCCGAACACGGCTGGTTGCTTCAACGCCCAAGATGCGGTCCGCTCAGCCCGCCTAAGTCGGGACCTGCTCGAGCAGATGGACAATCCCGGGGCCAAGTGGGTTAAGCTGGAAGTGCTGGCCGACAAAAAGACGCTGCTGCCCGATCCGGTGGGCACGATGCAGGCTACTGCGACGTTGGTGGACGAAGGGTTTGCCGTGCTGGTGTACACCAACGACGATCCCATCCTGGCCAAGCGATTGAAAGACGCTGGGGCTACCAGTGTGATGCCGGCCGGTTCACCGATCGGCAGCGGGCGCGGGATTCTGAATCCCGCCAACATCGAGTTGTGTCTGGAATACCTCAAGGATGGCGATCCGAGCTATCCGGTGATCGTGGATGCGGGGGTGGGGACAGCCTCGGATGTCACCATCGCCATGGAACTGGGCGCCGATGGCGTGCTGTTAAACACCGGCATCGCCGGCGCCAAAGACCCGGTCAGAATGGCCTGTGCCATGGGCCACGCCATCGAGGCCGGCCGGTTGGCCTTTGGGTCCGGGCGCATCGCCCGAAAGCGCTATGCCTCAGCCTCTTCGCCATTGGACGGCGTCATCGGCCAGTCCTGAAGTGTGCTGACAAACTGCCGGTGGACGGTTAGCATCGGACCATGAACCGCGTGGCCCGCAATCGCATCCTGTTGTGGATCATCTTCTTGGGGTTGGCCAATTTCGTCAGCTACACCGTGATGTACGGCTATCTGCAAGGCGACGCCAAGAACGGCGCCTTTGTTGACGGGAAGTACTATCTCCGCGGGCACTTTCTCCGGGAACGCACCGGCCTGATGTCCGATGAAGTCAGTCGGACGACCTGGATCTACAGTTTTGTCCACTCCATTTCCATTTGGCCGACCGTGGGGGCGGTGTTGGTGGCCATGTTTATCCTGGCCCGTCCGCACATCATCGCCACCATGAAGACCGACGCCATGATCCGAGGCCCCACCTTCATCACCGTGTGCATCACGGTGATCGCCCTGTTGACCGGGGCCAGCACCTTCTACTTCATTCTCAGCTTCGCCGACGCCCTGCTGACCATCAGTAAGGGAAGCAATTGGGGCGTCTAAGACGCCGCCTGACTCCTCGAAGGCTGTTCAGGCCCCAAATGCGGTCGGCAAGGCTGTGACTCGACCGGCAACTCACTTTTTCTTTGAACCTCATCTTCTGGCGTGCGACTGTATTGGCAGACGCGATGGGCAGGACGCACCGGGACATTCAGGACGAGTTGTTGGTGTTGCAGTGTCAACAAGGTGACGCTGCCGCGCTGAAGACGCTGATTTCCCGGTGGCAGCCGCGGCTGGCCCGCCTGGCCTGGCGCCTGACGGCCGACCGCGAAGCGGCCCGAGACGTGGTGCAGGATGCCTGGCTGGCCATCGTCCGGGGGCTTAGGCGGCTGGACGATCCAGCCCGATTTAGATCCTGGGCCTACCGCATCGTCAACAACAAGTGCGCCGACTGGACCCGGCGGCGCGTGGTGCAGCGCAGCGTCGCCAGGGACCTGCAAAACGCGGCTGTAACGAAGGCCGCCGATCAAACCGGCAAGACGGACTCGACGGGTGAGGTGGCATCGATGCGCCAGGCGCTGAAGAGGTTGCCGGATGAGCAAAGATCGATCCTGTCGCTTCATTATCTCGACGGCATGGGCGTGGCGGATATCGCCCGCGTTCTGGACGTGCCGGTCGGCACCGTCAAGTCGCGGTTGTATCACGCCAGAAACCGCCTCAAACAGGCCATGGAAAGGGTGGAATTATGAACGAGCTGGACAAGAGAATTCGAGAAGCGCTCCGGGAGGAGGACGCCGAACTGTTCGAGGAATTCGGTGAAGAACCGTCGCTGTTCGAGATGTCCATGCAGATATTCCGCGGAAGAAACCGCTGGCTGACCCTACTGGCCATGGTCTGGACGTTGGTCTTCATCGGGCTGGGCATCTGGTCCGCCGTCAAGTTCTTTGGCGCCCAGGATACGCGCGACATGCTCAAATGGGCGGGCGCCTGTGCCTTCTGCATGGCGGCAGTTGCCATGATCAAGCTTTGGAGCTGGTTGGAGATCAACAGGAACTTCATCATGCGCGAGATCAAGCGGATCGAACTGCAAATCGCGATCTTGGCCGGTCGAATGAAAAAATGAACCGATGGGCAAGTACCCAGCACGTCTTGGCTCCATGAGCGGCCGAGTGTATAAACGTCTGCAATGTTGCTGCACCGGTCGGCGTCGTGCAACGGGAGCGTTCCTGAATGAAGCGGGCGGTTATCATGCTCTGGGTGTTGACGGCACTGCCGGCATGGGCCCAGCCCGACGCGCAACGACTCGATGCCGACGAGCAGTGGGCCCAGTGGCGCGGT
Source organism: Phycisphaerae bacterium (assembly GCA_046754265.1). GTDB lineage: Bacteria > Planctomycetota > Phycisphaerae > UBA1845 > UBA1845 > OFTM209. Next base: position 4,231 of record JBHHVM010000107.1, on the reverse strand, counting down.
CCGCTGGGGACCGGAGTCGCCCCCCGCGGCGACCCGCCGGTGGAGTGGAGCGAAGACAAGAACGTCCGGTGGAAGGTAGCCATTCCCGGGAAAGGGCATTCGACGCCGATCATCTGGGGCGACCGGATCTTCATCACCACGGCCGAGCCCTTCGGTGAGGCGGTGGCGCCCCGCGGGGACCAAGCCCCCGGGGCCCACAACAACGTGCCCCCTTTACGCCAACAGAAGTTCATGGTCCTGGCGATTAGCCGTCGCAATGGGGCTACTCTCTGGCAGAAAACCGTGCGCACCGGGCGCCCGCACGAGGGAACCCACGAGACCGGGAGCTGGGCCTCCAACTCCCCGGTCACCGACGGCCGGCATCTGTTCGTCTCTTTCGGTTCACAGGGCCTGTATTGCCTGGATTTCGAGGGCGCCCTGGTGTGGGAAACGGATCTGGGCGACATGCAGACCCGGCACGGCCACGGTGAAGGCAGCTCGCCGGCGCTTTACGGCGACACGTTGATCGTCAACTGGGATGACCAAGGTGAATCGTTCGTGACCGCCCTGGACGCACGCAACGGCAAGCCGCGATGGAAGGTGGCCCGCGATGAAATCACGTCCTGGTCCACGCCGCTGGTGGTGGAACACGAGGGTAAGCCGCAGGTCATCATCAGCGCTACGAACCGGGTGCGGGCCTACGACCTGGACAACGGCAGCGTCATCTGGGAATGCGCCGGCCTGTCGCGAAACGTGGTGGCCTCGCCGGTGGCGGGCGACGGCCTGGTGTTCGTGGCCAACAGTTACGATTGGCAGGCAATGCTAGCCATCCGCCTGGCGGGGGCCAAGGGCGATGTCACCAACACCGATTCGGTCGTCTGGACGATCGATCACGACACGCCGTACGTGCCGTCGCCGCTGCTGTATGGTGACCGGCTGTATTTCCTCCGGCATCTGCAGGGCTTTCTGACGTGCGTCACCGCCGAGACCGGCAAGCTGCTGTTTGGTCCCCAGCGACTGCCGGGCATCGCCAACGTGTTCGCCTCGCCCGTCGGAGCGGCCGATCGTGTGTACATCGTGAGCCGCAACGGGGCAGCGGTGGTCATCAAGGCCGGCCTAAAATTCGAGTTGCTGGCCCGCAACCGGCTGGACGATTCGTTCTCGGCATCGCCGGCAATCGTCGGCGGCGAACTGTACCTTCGCGGCGAGCAATCCTTGTATTGCATTGCGAAGGGTCGCTGATTGATGTGGTCAAGTGGGCGGCGCGATAGAGCGCCTTATGACGACGGCGGGCGGAAGGGGAACTTCCAGACGCCGTTTTGACCGTCCTGGGCGATGAAGATTTGATCGTCTGCCAGGGCGATGCCCTCCTGGTCCCGGCCCGGGGCATTCCATTCCTGGATCAACGTGCCGTCGGGTTTCATGGCCCGCAAAACACCGGCGGTGCCGTAGGCGGCATACAAAGTCCTGCTGGGGCGATGAAAATCCAGGGCTGACAAGTCCAATCGCTCCGGGGCGGGCTTGATGGTGTTCTTGTGAATCACCGCGTTTGTGTCTCGGCCGGTCACAATCGGCAACTCAAACACGTGAATGCTCCCGTCGAACTCCAGCCCGGCATAGAATAGACCGCCTTGCGGGTTTTTGTCGTCGGGCACGAAGGTCAGCGCCTCCAGCCCTTCGTTGGGTGGGCCTTTCATCCAGGGCCTGAGGTCGAAGACCCGCACCGGCCGGCCCGTGGCCAGGTTGAATTCGACCACCGAATCAGGCTTTTCCACGCCCAGATAAACCAGGTCGGTGGATGGATTCGCCACGCACACCGCTTCCAAGTCCGCTTTGATCGTCCAGGATTTGACGATCCGCCCGTCCGTATCCAAGCGGGTCAGTTCGCCTTCGTCACTGACCACCAACAGGGACGCCAGCCGCGGATGCCAAACCACTCCGCTGGGTTCGTACGCGCTCGGCAATGAAGCCCCGATGGCGATGCCCGAAGATTGGCCGGGAAATGGGGCTGGGTCCGCAAGCGAGAAAGAAGCCAACGCCAACAACACTACGGCCGCAAATTGCCGGGTCTTTGGCCGCCTTGTTGGCGAGGTTGGGACACCCATGCGCTCCACGGCCTCCTTGAAGTGGCCCGCCTGATTCTGCACGGGCGCTACGCTAACCGGCCAAGGCGTACAGGTCCAATGCAGCGGGTGCCCCATCCTTGCGACGCGAGAGTGGGGAAAGGACAGGAACTCGATGTCGTCGAGCTGCTTTGATCGGCTGCCGCAACAAGTCGGTCCCCACCCTCTGCCTTCGGCGAAGAATGGGGCACCCGCACCCGCGCGCTTGGTCGTTTAGAAAATGGCGAAGTAGTTGTCGGCTGCGTGATCGAAAGCCTGGGTGGTCATGGCTGGAATGGACTTGTCAAAGGCTGCCCGGTCCACGATTTGGGCGATCAGGTCGCGCGGGTGGCAGCAGCGGAAGCCCCGGCCCTTCTTCTTGTAGTGCGTGTCGATGAGATGGTCGATGGCGTCCTCGTTGACGGCCATGCTGGCCTTGGCGGCCATCATCTTCATCAAGTGTCGGTATTCCTGTTCCGACGGATCGCGCACGTGGATCTTATACGGAATCCGCCGCAAAAAGGCGTCGTCCACCAGATCGCGCGGCTCCAGGTTCGTGGAAAAAATGATGAGCTGGTCGAAGGGGACTTGGATTTTCTTGCCGTTGGATAGTGACAGGTAGTCATATCGTTTCTCTAAGGGCACGATCCAGCGATTCAACAGCTCGTCCGGAGGCATGCGCTGCCGGCCAAAGTCGTCGATCACCAGCGTGCCGCAATTGGATTTCAGTTGCACGGAGGGTTCGGTGATTTTCGTATACACGTTATGCTGCAATTCCAACGCCGCCATGGTCAGTTCACCGCCCACCACCAGGGTAGGCCTGCGAATCTTGATCCAACGGCGATCGATCTTCTGCTCGGCGAATAACTCCGGAGTGTCGTCGGGAACGAGTTGGTGGTTCTCGGGGTCGTAGAACTTGATGATCTCGCCGTCGACCACGATGGCGTGCGGTACCCAGATGCTGGTCCCGAAACAATCGGTGATGCGTTCGGCGATGCTGGTCTTGCCGTTGCCCGGGGCTCCATAAACGAACAGCCCCCTGCCCGAGTTGATGGCAGGGCCCAGGCGATTGAGCATGTCTTCGTTGAGCAGCAAATCGTTAAAAGCTGCGTCCAGGTCCGAGCGGACCGGCTTTTCCCTTGCAATGGTCTGCCGGCTGACCGACTCGATGTAATAGTCCAACGGCACGGGGCAGGGCCCGACGTAACTGCAATCGTCGATATACTTGCGGGCCCGTTCCTGCCCAGCCTCAGTCAGGGCATACCGAAAATCGCCCATGCTGGCCGAGTCGCGATAATAGACGTATTGGTGGTTCTTCAACCGGGCCAAAAGCTCGATGGTGGGTTTGCCCGGTGTGCCCAGCGATCGAGCGATGCCGCGACCCGTTTCGTCGCCGACCGAAAACAGCAACTTGCAGATCAGCGCTTCCAGCATGGCCTCGGAGATGCCGGCTTCATCCAGGGTCTCGGGCTCTTCCGGATGAAAGGAATCCGTTTGCACGGACCGCTCGACTAGCTTGGTTTCAGGCATCCCGGACTCCGACGCGCCGGACCGCCGCCGATACTTGCTCATGGATAGGATCTGTGGCATGGTCTTGCGGTGTCCCCAACGCGTGTGACTGCGGGTACAACATTCAATACTTCCATCGGTCAGTCAAACACGAAGGCGCAGACAAAATCACCTCAGCCGCCGTTATCGGTCCAGGCTTGGGCTATCGACGCTGCGTTGACATGAACGTGTCAGTCGATGTAGCCCAGGGAACGCAGGTTTTCGAGCGTTTTTTCGTCGAGTTGATCGGAATCCGGGGCCGGGGGGTTGCGGTCGCCTTGAACGCATTGGCTAAGCCACTGACGGGCAAAGGCGCCCAACGCCTCAGCCCGCGATGCCTCCGTTGCGAACAGGTTGTTGCGCTCGCCGGGGTCGGCTTGCAGGTCGTATAACTCGAGGGTACCCGGCTCGGCGTTGTAGATGCCCTTGAACCGCCCTTGGCGCAGCACCAGGTTGATGTCGCCGCGTTGCTCTTTGTAGGGGCGATAATATTTTTTCACGTTGAGCCTCATGCCCCGGACCGAAATCAACTCCGGATCGGCCGGCGCCGTCGCCGACAGCAACGGCACCAGGCTGACCCCGCGACAACCCGCCGACAGGTC
>JBHHVM010000106.1:0-9322 GCA_046754265.1 Phycisphaerae bacterium | reverse complement strand
GAGCGTATGCTGCACAAGACCATCAAGAAAGTCGGGCAGGATATCGAGGCGTTTAAGTTCAACACCGCCATCGGCCAACTGTTCGACTTCGTGAACCTGCTCACGCCGCTGGCCCAACGCCCCCGCCGTGCCGTCGAGACCTTTGTGCTGGTCCTGGCCCCGTTCGCCCCCCACCTGGCCGAGGAACTCTGGCAACGACTGGGACACAGCGAGTCACTGGCCTATCATCCCTGGCCCGAATACGTGCCGGAACTGGCCCGGGACACCGAGATTGAGATCCCCGTGCAAATCAACGGCAAAGTCCGCAGCCGGGTGACCCTACCGGCTGACGTCGACGAAGCCGCCCTGGAAGCCGCCGCCAAAGCCGACCCCAAAATCGCCGCCGCCCTCGACGGCAAGACCATCCGCAAGGTCATCACCGTCAAGGGACGGTTGGTGAACATCGTCTGCACTTGATCACGCCGTTAGCTCGAACCGATCGGCCTGACCCACTGCCCCCCGACGCACGTGCCGCTTGGTGTCGTCCTACTTTCCAGAACGTCGCGCAGGACATCGCCGGAACCCGCGGCGTCCAACGACAGCACTGCAAAGTCCGCCGCCTTGCCGACGGCAATCTGTCCGACGATACCTTCCATTCCCAGGGCCTTGGCGGAGTTGGTTGTGCCCATCTCGAATAGTTTTTCCACTGCCAGCTCGGGGCACTGTCGATGCGCGAAGCGCAATTCCTCCAGCACCGACAGTGATGGGTTCGAGGCCAGGCTGTCGGTCCCCACGCACACGTTGATCCCCCGGGCCAACATCTCGGCGAACCGGTGAGGGCAGTGCCCGAAGGCGGCATGGGTTCGCGGACAGTACACCACGTGAACCCCTGACCTGGCCAACACCTCCAACTCGCCATCGTCCACATAGTTGACGTGGGCCAGCAGCGTTCGCGGACCCAACAGCCCGGTCGCCTCCGCATAGGCCACCGGCCTAACTCCTGGGCAAATAACCTTCTCGTCCCACACGCCAAGCCGCTCCAGATGAGAGCGCAAGGGCCCGGACCCGTTCAACGTAAACTCGGTCTCCTCGGGCGTTTCAGCCAGGTGCATGCACAAACGCAACCCGTCAATCTCCGCCCGCTTGGCGCAGGCCCGCAACCCTGCCGCCTCCAACGTATAGGGGGCGTGCGGCGAAACCCCAACCCTCAGGTAATCCGACTCGCCCGATCGATCCGCCGCCTCAGCCAACCGACGCTCCGCCAAATGGCGTATCGACCCGATCCCGATCACTTCGCCGAAAGAAACCACCCGCAAAGGCCCCGACCCAAGTGCGGGCCGGGTCACTTCCGGATGGCGGGAGATGTCCCCCACCGTGGTGACACCATGGGTCAGCGATCGTTGCCGCCCCTCGACCGCCGATCGACCTGCCTGCTGAGGGTCGTCCCCCTGGGCCCGGACGGCTTCCACCAGCCGCCCCAACCAATCGGCGAAATCGTGGCCGGGCAGAACCTGATTCTCCAGATGGGTCAACTCCAGATGGGTATGCCCGTTGATGAACCCGGGCAGCAGCACGGCATCCCCGGCATCGACCGTCGGTCCACCGCCCAGCCGCCTGCCCGATTCGATCTCGGCGATACGCCCGTCCTGCACGCGAGCCGCCCCGTTTTCGATGAGCCCACGGCCGGCCGCCCAAACCCATCGGGCCCGGACGATCATCGCCCGGTCCGATCGTACTCGCGCACCTGCCCGTCTTGCACGAACCCGCAGGATTCCAAACAGGTCGCTCCCGCCGGGTCGCCGGCTGGTACTTCGGCGCACACCATGCGTAACCCCGCCCGCCGGGCCATGGCGACAAGTTGCGTCATCACCGCCCGCCCGATTCCCTGCCTGCGGGCGGACGGAATCACATACAGCTCGACGATCAGCCCCACATCGCCCACCTCAAACAGCCCGCCCCGGCCCATCGGTTCATCGCCCCGCATGGCCACGAACAGGCTCATGCTGGCTTCGTCCAGGTATTCCAGCGCCGCCCGGGCCCGCGCCCTGGCCAGGTCATCCTGCGATTCAATCAGATAGGTCCGCTCGAACGCCTGCCGCATGGGTCTGGCCGGCAACACGCGAACGTCAGGCCCCTCGCCCGGCTCAGGCCAGGCGCCCAATCGCATGACGGTCATCTCCCGCGGCACGAATCCCCTGGTGGTCAGAAACGCCTCTAGGGCTTCGACCGGTTGATCCACGGCCGGTGCCCAGCGTTGGCAGAGCATGCCCTGCTCGTGAAAGAACGCCTCGGCTGCCTCGAACGCTTCACTGAACCGGCTCGCCTCGGGAATCACCACTTCGCGGAATTGGGCGGCCTCGGGCCAGCGGTCCCATTGGGGATTCCAAAAAGCGATCCCCCAGTCCAGCGTGTGTTTGTCCATCAGCAGGTGGTAAAGCGCCTGTTTGGCCCGCAACAGGGCCGACGCCGACGATTGCGACATGATGCTTCCCCCACGGCGTGCAAGCCGGCCTCAGACCGGCGGGCGCTGCCGATGAAAATCGGTTCGCAGCTGATACTGATGGGCTACGCCCAACAGCCGGGCCTCGGCAAACGCGGCGCCCATCAACTGCATGCCGACCGGCAGTCCACCGTCGTCGAAGCCGCAAGGCACGCTGACCGCGCAAATCCCCGCCAGGTTGGCTGACACCGTGTATACGTCCGCCAGGTACATGGCCAACGGATCGTCCGCTTTCTCTCCCAGCGAAAAGGCAGTCGTCGGCGTCGTCGGGCAGACCAACACGTCCACCTGCTCGAACGCCCGGTCGAAATCCGCCTTGATCAAGGCCCGGACTTTTAGCGCTTTGAGATAGTATGCGTCGTAATACCCGGCGGAAAGGGCGTAGGTGCCCAGCATGATGCGCCGCTGGACCTCCGCCCCAAAACCCTCCGCCCGCGAAGCCGCCACCATCTCGATGACGTCGTCGCAGCGCTTAGACCGGTGTCCGAAGTGAACGCCGTCGTAACGGGCCAGGTTGCTCGATGCCTCCGCGGTGGCCACCAGGTAATAGCAGGCCACTGCATGCTGCATGTGCGGCAGATGAACCTCTTCCACCTGGGCCCCCTCCGCCTTCAACAACTCGATGGCCGATTCGACCCGCCGGCGCACCGTCGCCTCCAGCCCCGGGCCCAGCGACTCAGCCACCACCCCGACGCGCAGCCCCTTCAAGGATGTCTCCAATGAAGTGACATAATCCGGCACTGGCTTGTCAGCGCTGGTCGAGTCTCGCGAGTCGTGCCCGGCGATCACGCCCGCCAGCTTGGCCACGTCCTCAGCCGTTCGCCCGATGGGGCCTATCTGGTCCAGACTGCTGGCAAAGGCCACCAACCCGTAGCGCGACACCCGCCCGTAGGTCGGCTTGAGACCCACCAGGCCGCAGAAAGCCGCCGGCTGACGAACCGAGCCCCCCGTGTCGCTGCCCAACGCCCCAGGCACCATCCCAGCCGAGACCGCCACGCAGGAGCCGCCCGAAGACCCCCCGGGCACCCGCTTGGTGTCCCAGGGGTTCCGGCAACAGAACCGCCCGCTGTTTTCGGTGCTGGACCCCATGGCAAACTCGTCCAGGTTGGTCTTGCCCACGATGACCGCGCCGGCCCGCTCCAGAAGGTCCACCACGTGGGCGTTGTAGGGCGCCCGAAAGTCGGCCAGCATGGCTGAGGCACAGGTCGTCGGCCCGAACGTTGTGCATAGATTGTCTTTGATCGCCACCGGCACGCCAGCCAGTGAACCGACGGATTCCCCGGCCGCCAGTTGGGCATCGATCGAGGTGGCCCGCGCCAGTGCCCGCTCACCTTCCAGATGCACGAAAGCACCCAACCCACCGTCGATGGCCTCGATGCGCTTCAGACAACCGCGCACCGCCTCGGTGGCCGAGACGCGCCTTCGGCGAATCGCAGTTGCCATGCCACATAGCGTCATTTCGCCGTTATCGCTGATTACCTAATCCTCAAAAGGCAACAAAAACGATTCACCACGAAGACACCAAGGCACCAAGGAGATAGGCACCGATCCGGCACCCGCCGCCTGGTCGGGCAGTTCTTGGTGGCTTTGTGTCTTTGTGGTATGACCTTGTGGTCATTCATACCGCATCCGGCTTTCACGTCAACGATAGCTTTTCTTATGGCTCACCCTGATCCAGCACTTTGGGTACTTGAAAGAAGTTATCCTGCCGTTGCGGGGCGTTGGACAGGGCTGCGTCGGAGTCCAGGGTAGATTCCACGCGATCTTCCCGAAACACGTTGGCCAGTGCCAAGGGGTGCGACAACGGCTCGACACCCTCGGTGTCCACTCCGTCAAGTTGCTCGACGTAGTCCAGGATGGCACCCAATTCGCGGGCGCAGCTTAGCAATTGCTCGTCGGTCAGCTTCAACCGGGCCAGGCGGGCCACGTGCCGGACTTGTTCCGGGCTGATCTTCTCGCTCACGGATTCGGTCCCTGACTGCCCAAAAAAACGAGGCCTCGATCGGGCCTCGTTATCTCCACTCTACTTTGTTGACGGGCTCTTGAAAAAACGGTCGATCCTTCGAGCTTCCACCACTCGCTACGACCTATCCATCCGCGCCACCGGTTGCTGGTGCTGCTTCCTGCGGTTTGTAATCGCGCCGGGGTGGCTTGACCACCAGCCCCATCCGAATGGCCTTGGCGGAGACCTTGATGCGGCAGATCTTCCCGTCCACCAACGCTCGAACGCGCTGTATGTTGGGCTTGAACTTCCGCTTGGTGCTGCCGGTCACCTTTCGGCCGACCCCGCCCAGGTATTTCGCTTTGCCCCGTCGGGAAATGCTTCTGCCGCTGCGGGTCTTTTTGCCGGTAAAGTAACACTCTCGAGCCATGGCCTGTTTCCTTCCGTCCGGGCCCATTCCCGGCGCGCGGAACGGAACACCATAGCGACCAATCCGGACTTTGCAAGCCCTCGAACCCCCTTTTTACGCCCCCAGGGCCGAAAACCACCCTAAAATTCGGCAATCTTTCAGGCCTGGCTGCGTTTAGACTACTGTCCGCAGCCATGGAAAACGATCGACTCGAACCGCTGATTGAGCGGGCCCGGCAGCAAGAGCCGGCCGCCTTTGCCGCCCTGATCGACCTTTATGCCGGGCGGCTCTACGGCTACCTCTACCGCCTGACCGGGGCCCGGGCCGAGGCTGAGGACCTGCTTTCCGAGTTGTTCGTCCGGCTGGTCAGAACCCTGCCGCAGTACGAGCACGACGGCAGGTTTGAAGGGTGGCTGTTTCGGATCGCGACGAACCTGGCCCGCGATCGTCTTCGGAAGGTCCGGCGGGCCCCGGCCGTCCTCTCCCTCGATGCGGACCAGGTCGGCCAGGGACAGGATGAGCCTGCTCTGGCCGCCGCCCTGGCCGACCTGAGCAATTCGCCGCCCGACGCGCCGCTCGAGCTGCGGGAAGAGACCGACGCCTTGCAGCAGGCCCTGGCCAAGTTGCCGGCCGGCGAGCGTGAGGTGGTCATGCTGCGACACTTCTCGGGGATGAGTTTCGCCGAGATTGCCGAAGCGATGGGCACGCCCCGAGGCACCGCCCTGGCCCGGGCCCATCGAGGACTCAAGAAACTGAGGGCTATCCTGGAGCCCGAAAACGCATGAACCGCGACGACCTGATCCAACAGATTCAAGCCGACCAGCGCTGGCTGGAGCAGCTTAGCCCGGACGTGCAGATGCCGCCCGGTTGCGCGGACCGGCTCAAGCAGCGCGTGCAGGTGGCCCTGGACGAAGCCTGGCTGGCCAATCGCGGCGTGGAGGTGCCCGCGCCCGCCAACCTTGAAGCCCTCAAACAGGCAGTCGCCAACCAATTAGGCACGCAGGAAAGTCGGCAACCCCATCAGAGCCCGGAGCGCAAGCGACGGGTAGGTCGAACTCTCCAATTGTTCGCCGCCCTATCGGCCGCGGCGGTCTTGCTGCTGGCGGTTGGCCTCTACGATCGGTCCGGCACGAACCCTGCCGATCCGATCCCCGCCCAAGACGACTTCGACACCTTCACCACCGTGCTGGCCGCCGATCTCTCCGACGAAGAGGTCGAATGGCGGAGCATCGAAGAGGAAATCGACAACCTGGAATCCGCCCTGGCCAGCAGCTCGTTGATCGGCTGGGATTCGACCTGGACCGACGACCTGGGCGCCGACCTCGACGCGCTATCCGATGAGTTTCAAGACGACCACGACTTATTCGACCGGGGTGCAGGCTAGATGCCCCGGCAGGAGAAACACAATGTTTGCCCCACACACTCCCCTCAAAGTGTCACTAACCGTCGTTCTTGGTTTTGCCTTCATGCCTGCGCCCGCGGTATGCGCTCAGGGCAGGCCGGGCGGGCCAGCGTCTTCCGACCAGGCCAGGCCCGGTGGGCATGGGCGGGGTCGATCGCAGTCGGCTGAGCGGGCCCAGCGCGGCGGCCGGGGCGGCGGGCCCGGCCGAGCATTCTTCGATCGCTTCAGCGACGAGGAACGTGCCGAGGTGCGCCGGTTCCTCGAAGCCCACTTCCCCGATCATCTACGGGCCATGCGCCGCATGGAGCAGCGCGGCTCCAAGGGTCTGCGGGGGCAATTCGGTCAACTCATGCCCCGGATTTTCAGGCTCATGGAAGAATATGAGAACGACGAAGAGGCCGGCGAACTGGGCATCGAAGAGCTCAAGCTCGAGTTCAAGATCCGCAAGCGTGCTCACCAATACCAGAGCGAGAGGTCCACTCAGCGCCGTGAGACGCTACGCGGCGAAATCTCCGAGTTCATCGCCCAACGATTCGACGTGCATCAGAAGCGGGCCCGCCTGCAAATCGAACGCCTCGAGCTCCGCCTGGAGGATCTCAAGCGGCGAGTCGCTCATCGCCAAGAAAGTCGCGAGCAGGTCGTCCAGCAGGAGGTCGACGCGGTCTTGCTGCCGCCGGGCGCCTTCGGCGGCGGCCCGCCGCCGGACCGCGGGCCCGATGCGCGCCGCGACCGAGGGCCCAAACGTCGCGGTGGGCCACGCAGGGATCGACCGTAGCGTCGTTCTCAGTAAGGGGATGCCTTTGGGGGGTGCCATGGCCACGCTCGCGTGGCCATGCAGATTGCGACGGACGCCGTCTTGAAAAACATGCGGGGGTGCCCCATTCTTCGCCGAAGGCGAAGGGTGGGGGACCGACACAGCGCGACACTTTTGTGAAGACAATTGACCGTATCGAGCCTCTATCCGTCCCCCACCCTTGCTGCGCAAGGATGGGGCACCCTCTCTACGGCCCGACCAGCATCGCTTCGAAGAGTTGGTGGTCCGTCAGATCGATCGTGTCGTTGCGATCCGAATCGAAGACCAGGCATTCGAGCGTCATGGGCACAGCCCCGAAACACCGCTGGAAGCTGCCCGCGTCAAACAGGTCCACGTCACCGTCCCCGTCGGCATCGTCGGTGGCGGTGTCGAACCGGGCCCGCCATACGCGGGCTGAGCCCTGTTCAGCCACATACAGGTCGCTGCGGGCAAAATCAAAGGCCATGCCCTGCGGAAAATTGAAACCCGACAGTACGACCTCGTGCGTGCCATCGACGGCTATACGAATAATCCGGCCATTGCCCGCCCCGATGTCCTCCGAGACGTACAACATTCCGTCGTGACCGAACTTGACGTTGTCGGGCTGGTTCATCGCCACCGCGGCTGGGTTACCCAGCACACTGAACGCCCCGGTGGCGTCGATCTGCAACACGTTGTTATCGGTGGTCTCAGCCGCAAACAGCATGGGCCCGGCAAGCTGACCGCTGAAGTCACCCAGGGTCAGCCCCTCCGGGCGGCGCAGGTTGGCCGGCGAGTTGACCAGGATCGAGGCCGTCGCGTTGTTTCCTGCGGTCAGCACCAGATGAAAGATGCGCCCCGGCGTGCGGTCTTCGCACACATACAGATCGCCCGCCGACCCGAAGGCGCTGTCGGCCGTCAGGGCCACGATGCCCTCCGGGTTGTTGATGCCGATGCTGGTGGTGATGCTGGTGGCTGTGGCACTGAGGGGCACGTTGCCCGCATCGTAGGTGACGTCGATGCGGTAGATCCGATTGAACGGCAGCACGCCGGAGATTTCGCTGGCCACGTATAGAGCGCCCGAGGGGTGCAAGGTAAGGCCGTCGGCCCGAGAAATGCCGCTGACCAGAATCGTGGCGGTGCCGGCATCAATATCAACATAGGAGACGCCCCCGGTTCCGCCGAAGGTCTCGCGGTTGGCCATCAGGTTGCCGAACGCATCAAAGGCCAGCATGTCCACATCGCGCAGGGCCACCGGGTCGCCGGCGATCAACTCCAACACCACCACGTCACCGGCCACGATGGCCGGCGCCGCCTGGGCAACGTCCGAAAACCCGCCGCAGACCGCCAGCAGGCCAAGCCCCACAGATATGGCCCAAACGGGGCCACAGCGCCACGAGGATCTTCGTTGACGCCGAATACTGACTGCACACCGGATGACCGCCATCAGAACCCCTCCGTCCTGGTAAGCGACGTGGATCGGCACGTCGATCGTCTAAATACAAATCCGTTAAACTACGCCAGACTATCAGAATCGTCCGACCGAACCAAGGCGGCCAAAACGGGTCACTGGGGCGATCAGTCGGGAACGGCGTGCGAAGCGCTCGCCGCCAAAAGTCGTCAGGCAGATCCTAATCCACGGATGGTTCCGGGGGCGGTGACCAGCACTTGACACAACGCGGCTCGAAGGCTTCGGGGCCTCCTACTATCTTGCCGCCGACGATGGGCGTTAAGCGCTGCGTCCGGGTGGCGGGGTCTCCACACTGCGGGCACTTGGCCGAGGTCAACAGACAATCGTCCGCCACGGCTTTGAGTCCCTCGATCACCGCAAAGGGCTGACCCCAACTGTTCAGATCAAGGGCTGTCACCATCACCCGATGCCCCCGCCGGGCCAGCGAGTCGCAAACATCCGGTAGGCCATCGTCGAAGAAATGCCCCTCGTCCACAGCCACGATCCGATGACGGTCCGTCACCCGCTCGGGAATCTCACTGGCCAAACGCACCACTCGAGCTGGGTAGCTGTCCTGCCCGTGGGTCACCACCCGCCGGGTGCCGTACCGATCGTCCCGGCCATGCTTGATCACGGCCACCTCCCCGGGGGCGAAGGTCCGTATCCTGCGCAACAGCTCGGTTGTCTTGCCGCTGAACATGCACCCGCAGATCAACTCCACCGAACCGCTGCGGACCGAATCGGGTCCGATCACCGTGGCTTCCCCTCCTGTTTGTGCGTCCAACCCCGACATACGGGTCCATTGTGCCGGACCCGCCCGGTTCTGCAAACGACCCCCTTGCGACGTCCCAGAATAGGGGGTTTGACA
>JBHHVM010000105.1:0-9387 GCA_046754265.1 Phycisphaerae bacterium | reverse complement strand
GGCCCTGGGTGTGGTCATGCAGATCCGCCTGGGCGTGCCGGCTGGGTTGGCTGGGGCATCCATGTTGGTCGTGGCCGGTCATCCGCGGGTCTGGCAAAACCTCCTGGCCCCGGAAGTCTATGCGCCTTCGTTGCTGCTTTACGCCGGGGGGGTCTATTTGCTGTGGCGCTACGCCCGAGGCGGGCGGCGGGCGGACCTAATATGGGGCGCCCTGCTGTGGGGACTCACCGTCGCGACTCGACCCGCCACGGTGATCTCAGCGCCGTTCCTAATACTCGCGTTTTATTTCAGTGCCAAACAACACCATCTTGCCTGGGGGCCTGCCCTGCGGCGCCTGGGAATCGCAATGGCCGTGGCCGTTGCACCGACGATCTATTCGCTGGCTTTTCTGTGGGTGCGGGACACCCCTACCGCCACGTACAACTACATCGAACAATACAACGCTGAAGCCCGGGCGTTCCCAGGTGCCGACCAGGGCCCCAAGGCCAAGCTCGAGCGGATCGTCTGGCAGGCCCGGGGCGCCCAATTCGCCAACATGATGGGCAATTCCTGGCGCGGGGTGCGGACCCGATTCCGTTGGCTGGCCGGCGAAATGGAGCTGGACACGCGACTGTCGCGCTGGGCAGCGGCGGCGTTGGTCGTGGGGGCCTGGGGATTGGGCTTTTCGCGCTGTAAGATAGCTGGATGTTTGCTGGTGGGCATGATGGTGCAAAACCTGGCCTTTGTGTGCGCCTACCGCGTATCGGGGCAGGCTGCCAACATTCTGCCCATGCTGTGGGCCGGTGGCGTATTGGCCGGTGTGGCGGCATCGGTTCTGCCCCCGTCGCCGCGCTCCAAATGGCGGGCGAAGGTCGGGGCTGGCGTCTTGGCGGCCGCGGGGGTCTGGACCGTGTTGGATCACCGCGTCGACCACGGCCGACTTCGAGACGCCACGCGCTTTGTCGAACAGGCGGACTTGGCCACCCTGCCCGACAACGCGGTGATCTGGTCGGACTGGGGCACGTCGCCGCCGCTGTGGTATGCTCGGGCGGTTTCGACGAAGCGAATGGATATTGCCGTGGTCAACGCGTCACCGGGGGGTTGGCCGCACATGATATCGGCCTATAGGAATGGGCCGATCTTTTACATTAACGAGCAGGCCAAGACGCCGGAGGGTTACACGCTGGAGCCTTACCGGAATTTGTGGAAACTGGTGCCCGAGTCCCACCGCGGGCAATAATGCCCGGGTGGGTTGGAATACAAGAGTAGACGGATGGCCGTTTCGTTCGCGACATTTGAGCGCCTAAAGGGCAAGGGCGTGTCCGCGTACAAGGAGGGCGACTTCCTGGCTGCGCGCAGTTATTTGCTCGAAGCCGCCGAGTGCATGATTGAGTTGGCCGAGGTAGCCAAGTCACCCGAGGTCAGACGCCAACACGAAGAATTGGCGGCCGAGTTGGTGGACCTGGCCAAGGCTTGCGAAGACAGAAAGGGGCGCCCGCGGACGGGTCGAGGTCGAGTCCGCGAAAAAGAAGACGACGACGGGGCCGATGCTTCGGAATGGATCGTCAAGGACCGGCCTGACATCGGCTTCGACGACATCGCCGGCCTGGACGACGTGAAAGAGGACATCCGGCTCAAGATGATCTACCCGTTCAACCATCCCGACCTGGCCAAGCGTTACGGCATCGGCGTGGGCGGAGGGGTGTTGCTGTACGGCCCGCCGGGCACGGGCAAGACCATGATGGCCAAGGCCATCGCCCACGAGATCGGGGCCACGTTTTTCTTGATCTCGCCCGCCCAGATCCTGTCCAAATGGGTGGGCGAAGCCGAGCAAAACATCCGCAAGCTGTTTGACGCCGCCAAGGCCGAGGACAAAGCCGTTGTATTCATCGACGAGGTTGAAGCCCTGGTCCCGCGACGCAAGAGCGGGTCCTCGACGGTCATGCAGCGGGTGGTGCCCCAGATTCTGCAAGAGCTGGAGGGTTTTGATCGTCAGACCGACCGGGCCCTGTTGTTCGTGGGGGCGACCAACAAGCCCTGGATGCTGGACGAGGCCATGATGAGGCCCGGACGGCTGGACACGCAGGTCCACGTCGCCCTGCCCGATGCCCCTGCACGCTTCAAACTGCTGGAGATTCACCTGGAAAACAGGCCTTTGGACGGCGACGTGGACTTCGGAGAGTTGTGTGATCTTCTGGAAGGCTATAGCGGGGCGGACATAAAAAACATCGCCGCCAAGGCGGCGGGCATACCATTTATGGAGGGCGTGGCCGGGGGTGAGCCTAGGCCCATCGCCATGAAGGACTTGTTGGCCGTGATCGAGGAGACCCCGCCGTCGGTCAGGAAAGACAGCCTGGCCCGTTACGAGCGATTTGAACAGACCGGAAAGTAAGCCCAGCCCTCGGTGCCGATAGGCCCGGGCGGGAGGTGCAGCATGTCGAGCCGCAAGTTTGACCCTCACGCGTATTTCGAGGAGCCCCAAGCCGTCGCAGCCGTGGTGGACCCCGAAGAGTTGTTTGGTCTTTGGAACCGGGCCGTGACGCTGCCGGGCGACGTGGCGGCCTTGGTCGCCAGGCCCCAGGGCGATGAAGTGCTCGTCCGGGCCGGTGAGGAGCTGACCGAGAACGATCAAACCGAAATCGTGTTCGTGCGCACCGGCTGCCTGGATCTTACCGTGACAGAAGATGACATTCCCAGCGCCGACAAGATGCAAGGCAAAGCCACGGTGGACCTCCGCATCGCCCTGATAGCCCAGCGCAACGAACTGAGCAGTTTTCGCACGCAGTTCATGGGCAGCCGGCGCCGAATCGATCGGGCTGGGATCATCGGGCACCTTCGACCGGCGGTGCGCCGGGCCCTGATTCAGACCGCAGCCAAGCACGCCATGGGCGCCCTGGTGGACGCCACCTGCGCCGAGGCCGTTGGCAGTGCGCTTGAAGAGGCCCTGTCCAAGCCGTGTTTTGTGGCCGGCCTGGCGGTGCAAGGGGCCCCGCGGGTGCGTTTTGAGTCGGCGGGGCTCGACCAGGTGCGCCACACCGAGGCCCGGGCTGCGAAGCGCCAACGCGAGCAAGCCGCCCAGCGCGAACTCCAACGGGCCGTCGAATCCGCCCAACAGGACCACGTGCAACACCTAGAAGGCGTGCTGGAGAAGCTCAAACAATTGGCCGAGGACGCCCCGCAGGTTGGCCTGCCGGAGCTTCTGCAGACCTTCAGCGAATCGCAGCGCGGGCAGATCTATGCAGCCCTGTTTGCCTCCGGCGCCCGTCAACCCAGCACCCGCTGGATCGTGGTGGCCGTCGGCAGTGAGTTACTGTTCTACGAACCCGCTTCCACCGAGTCAGCCCGGCGGCGCATCGTCCTCGACGAATCCGTCGGTGCGGTCCGCTCGATCCAATCGACCGGCCCAGCCGGGAGCCTGTTGGTCGGTGCCGCCCGGGGCGTGTACGCCTTGACCGATGCGGGTCAATCAAAACCGCGGGTGTACGCGTTCGACGGCCAAGTCGAAGTTCGAGGCGGAGTGAACTCAGCTGTGGTCGCGGGGGAGCGACTGCTGGCCTCCCACTCGGAGGTGGGGCTGGTTTGCTGGCCGTTGGATCGGCCCGACGAACCGCAGCATTTGTTGACCGGCTTGACCGCCAGTGCCAAAGCCGTCCGGGCCGTGCAGTTCTTCGAGGGCCGCGTGTACTGCTCGATCGATGAAAACGTGCTGGCCTTTGACGCCGAGGATCCCACCGAATCCAACGTTCGCGTGTATCGGGGCAGCGACTCGCTGATCACGGCGGTTTGCCCCACGCCGCAGGGCATATACGCGGGCAACGCCGCCGGCCAAATCCTGCACTGGCCCGATGAAACCGAGGCGTCGCCCCGGGTCATCCACGCCGGCAACCGCCGGGCGGCCGAATCGCTGGGCGTCCTGTCAGCCGCCGGAATCGATCGGCTGTTTTTCACCGACACGGGCCTGGCCGTTCATGCTCGCGTCCTGGGCGATGCCTTCGCCTGTCGCTTCGAAGCCGGGGGCCAAACCCTGCGCCGAGTGGAAATCGCCCCCGACCTGATCGTGGCCACCAATGAAATCCGCGACCGCCTGCTACTCTGGAAACCCGACCAGCCCACCAACCCCCACGCCACCATCAGCGTGGCCAGACAAACCGGCCGAAGCGTGCAGGACGTGTGTTTGCTGGCGGTGGGATAGACTGGCGCCCTCGACGCGTATGACAGCGCTATGAACGTCAATTGCGTTCCAGGCTCGGCGGCTGGCCGAATCCGGAACGGACATTTTGGCTGGCGCCAACGGCGATGAGAAATCAGCCCGACGCCGTCTTACTAGGCCCGCCGTTTACGGCGGGTTAGCAAACGGCCCGCACCGCCTTTTTGTAGCCCGGTTTCACCGGGCTTATCCACTTGAGCCCGACTCCGAGAATGCCGCTGAAGCGGCATGGGATGTAATGCCCCCCAACCCGTCACCCGGTCTAAAGACCGGGCCTAGTCAAGGCCCAAGCTCAAGCATCACAGCGCTGCGATGCTATTGTGCCTCCTGATCGTCCTTCTCAACAGCCCGCACCTGAACATCAATGAATCCATCCTCGGGCGGTCGAGTCCAATCGGGATGTTGGTGCATGACCGTCATCGAGGCCTTGAAATGGTCCGCCAGGCGCTTCCGCACGAATGTGCGGATAGGCGGGACCAGCAGGGCAAAGCCGATGGCGTCCGTGATGACACCCGGCGTCACCAGCACGGCGCCGGCCAGCAGGATCATCAGGCCGTCGAGCATCTCGGCGGCGGGCATGATGCCCTGGTGCAGGTCGGTTTGGATGCGGCGCAAGCTCCGCAGGCCCTGGTGGCGGGCCAAGGCGGCGCCCAGGATTCCGGTGACCGCCACCAGGGCAATGGTGGGAATCACGTCGATGGCCCGGCCAATGCGGATCAACAAGGCCAGCTCAGCCAGGGGCAAGGCGACAAAGAGCAGGATCAATCCGAAAAGCACGGCGCATCCTCGATGGGTCGGATCATCGACCCGAGGCCGACGTTTCAGCCTGCATTGTCGGGCTTGGGAGCCCAAATCACAAGCCGATCGTCACCGTGGACCTTGCACGCTTTGAAGCAGCTTGCGGGCGGCGGTGTGGTTTAGGTTGAGCCGCAGCGCCTGGCGCAAAGGGGCGACGGCTTGGGCGGGGCGGTTCATTTTCACCAGGGCCAGCGCCAGGGCGTAGTGCGTGTCGGCGTTGCCCGGCTGGAGGGCGATGGCCTGCTGGAACTGCTGCACCGCATCGGCCAGTTTTCCCTGTTGTGTCAAAAGGTGTCCCAAGTTGATGTAGGCCAACGTGAATGCGGGCTTGAGTTGGATGGCCTGGCGGTAATGTTGCTCGGCCTCGGCGAGTCGACCGACGGTTTGCAGGGCATGGGCGTAGTTGTGGTGACCCTCGGCGTCATTGGGGTTGAGTTCCAGCGCCCGTTCATAATGGGGGATGGCCTGGTTCGCCCGGCCCGCCAGGGCCAATTCGCGGGCCAGGTTATGCTGGGCTGGGGCGAAGTCCTCGCGAACCCGCAACGCCTCGCGGAAGTGGTGCAGGGCTTCGCTGGATTGACCGCGCTGCGAGAGAATCCGACCCAGGTTGTTGTGGGCCATCAAGAGATTGGGGCTGATCTCGAGCGCTCGTCGATAATGCTCGATGCCCCGGTCGATTTCACCCTGATCGGCCAACTCGTGGGCGTAGTTGTAGTGGGCCCGGGGGTTGTTGGGGCGCTGGGTGACGATGCCGGCCCACATGCCTTCCAGCGAGTGATAGTCCCGGTTGCGAGCCACCGTGCGGGCCCCCAACGCAACGGTCACCAGGGCCAGCAACGCCACGGCTGTCGGTCGAGCGAATAGACCCAGGTCCATTCGAGCCAGTACCCACCGGGCGCCGACAACCGTCACGGCCACCACCGACGCCAGCGGAAGGTACATGCGATGCTCGTAGGCCAGGTCGCGGATGGGCACGATGCTGGAAGTGGGGGCCAAGATCAAAAAGAACCAGGCCCCGGCAAAGCCCAGTTTCGACCCCCGCAGCAGACCCCAAAGCGTGCCCGCCAGCAGAAGTACAATGACCAAGCCTGGCACCAGTTTGTCCGCAATCGTCTGGGCCACGGGCCAGCCGTAGTCCAGGCATTGCGTCGCCGGCCAAAAACAAAGCTTGAGATAATGGAGCAACACGCCCGGCTGCGAGAGGGCGTACTCCAACGAGGTCACCGACTTGACACTAAAGCCCGCGGTGGCGTCTTTGGCGGTGGTGCTAAGGACGCCCCGGGCGACTCCGCACAGCCAGACGACGCACCAGGTCGCCGCCAAACCGACATATAACCCCCAGCGCTGCCGCAGGCCGGTCCACGATTTGCTTAAGAATGTGCGATCGTACAGCAGCACAACCAAGGGTGCAGTCACGCAGACGGCTTTGCTGCCCATGCCCAACCCGCAGGCCAGCACAGCCGCGACGTACCAGCGTGTCGATCGCGTGGCTGATTGGGCGCCACGGATGACACAATAGAGCGTCAGCAGATAGAACAGGCCCATCAGGGACTCGCCGCGTTGGATGATATAGGTGACCGACTGGGTCTGAAGCGGATGCACCAGCCAGATCAGGGCGATGGCCAGTGCGGCTGCCACGCTGGATCGGCTGTCCGCGTCGGCCCGGTCGCTCCACAACGGCGTTCGACGGAGGATGCCAAAGAGCGTCAGCCCCGAGAGCAGATGCACGATCAGGTTGACCAGATGGTAGCCCCAGGTATTGAGTTGACCGGCGGCGTAATTGAGGGCCAGGGTCAGATTGACCACCGGCCGCCGGCCCACGCGCAACCAGCCGTCGGGGGGCCAAAGTTGCTGGATGGCGTCGTTGCGCTCGATCCACTTGCTGTCGTCAAACTGGAAGACGCCCGCAAAAGAGTTGGCATAGACCGCCACGCCCGCCAGCACGAGCAGCCCGAGCGAGAAGTTAGAAGCGAGAAGTGAGAAGTGTGAAGGAGGAGCAGCTTCCGAAGCTCCGGTCGCTGTCCGGCTGGGGGTACGGTGCGGGCGACTGCGTCTGCCAGGGGTTGATTGGGGTCGTTTCTTGCCGCGCTTGCTGCCCATGGTTGTTGCGCCTGCATCTCTTGGGAGGCTGGTCCGCCACGTCGGCTAACCCGTTCATGACCGACGGGGGCACTTTAGACGCAACCTGGGCAGGCGTCATCCAGTGCCGGGCCTGGGCGGATAAGCCCCAGCACTGTAAATCGGGTCCCGGCGCGTCGGGATGACTTGGGGCCGACTCGGCCCGGGCAAAGCAAGGCCCGCCCAACGTCCGATAGAACCTAAGTAGATGGATACGGACACCCAACATCCCGCGCCTCCGGTCTACGCTCTGTTGCTCGACGAGCCCAACCTGGCCGTCGAGGACGCCCTGCTGGAAGCCTTGCCCGAGATGGAGCCCTCATGCCAGGAGGCTGCGGTGGACTTGCTGATCCGTCGCGGCCGGGACCGGGGCGTGCTGGGTTTGGTGTCGGGGTTTGCCCGCTATGACGCCGATCTCCAGGCCCGCGTGCTGGCCCGATCGAACGATCTTTATGCCGGTTCTCGGCTGGCGGTCGCCGATGAGCGCTTGGAGGTTCGCCTGGGGGCCATCGAGCTGATCCAGCGAAGCGGCGACGTCAGGTTGGCCTACCTGCTGGCTGAGGCGTTGCGGCAACCCTGCCCCAAAACTCGGGCGGCAGCCGGGGACGCGTTGCACCGGCTCACCGCCGATTATCTGGATCAACGCGTCGAACACGTCGAAACCGTCGAAACCGTCGAAACCGTCGCCAGCCAAGCGGGAGCGGGCGTGGGCGTGGCGTCCGGGGACGCGTTGCACCGGCTCACCGCCGATTATCTGGATCAGCGCGTCGAAACCGTCGCCGGCTTACCGGGAGCGGGCGTGGACGAACTGCTCGGCCTGCAGGCAGCCGGGGACTATCTGGGCCGAACCTTGCTGCGGGCGATGGACTGCTGGAAGCTGCACTTTCGGGTCGAAGTGCTCACGGCAGCTATGTGGATGGCGGATCGCCTGGACAAACCCCTGTTGGAACGGGCGGGAGCGACGCGGTCGGGCCTGGGCCGGGCCATTCTGGAACAACTCCGCGTGCTGAACGACCCCCGCTTGGCCCCATTCTGCCTGCGGGCGATCGTAAGCCCGACCCTGCGGGCGGACTTGGTCAACCGCATCGCCGCCTGCACGGACCTGGACTTCATCCAGGCCCTGGCCCGCGAGGCGTGGCTGCTGGCCGATCCCAGCATCGCGCGGGAGTGCTCGCGTATCCGCCGATGGGCCTGGCTGGAGCAAGACCCCCACCAAATCACCACGCTGCCCAGCCAATGTCTGCCGGGGGTAATTCGCCTAATCGGGGCCAGCGGCCTGAGCCCCGACGCGAAGGTGCAGATATACAGGCTTTTGCTTTCCGACGGCCCCGGCGAGATCGTCCCACAGATCCTGGCCCGTTTGACGCGAACCCAGGGGCAGGCTGCCAACGACCTGCTGCGGGCACTGGCCTATCGACGCGACTGGCCATTCTCGCGCTGGGCACAGGGCGAATTGCGGCGGCGAGGGCGCGGGCGAGGGCGCGGGCGCGGGCGCGGGCGCGAGCTTGGGGATGGAGGGGGCACGGTGTGCGAACCGCACGCCGCTACAGGTTCCGGCCACGCGCGGGCGCGGGCCGCTACGGGTTCTCAGGAGGCGCATCCGTTCGAAGCCTATTGGCAAGCCTTCGACCAACTCGACTCGGACCAGCGCCGAATACGAGGGCAGTCGCTCAAGGACGAGTGCCCCGATTTATTGGTGCGCATGCGGGCCAAGCTGGCATCGCCAGCCGCGGCTGAGCGTACCCAAGCGTTGAAACTGACCGTCGTTCTGGAGTTGGCCAAACCCTTGACCGAGCAGATCTACCGCCTGTGCAGCGACTACGACGCGGTCGCTCGCAGCCTGGCCATCTCGCTGTTGGTCCACCTGGAAGGCCCGACCACCCGGCGCATCGTTCGCCGGGCGTTGGACGATCCGGACCCCCGGGTGCAATCCAACGCGATGGAGGTGATGGACAACCTGTCGATCACAGGCCGGCGGGACCAGTTGGCCTCGAAACTCCAGTCGGACCACCACCGCGTGCGGGCCACCGCCGTCGCCTGTCTGCTGAAGATGGAGGCTTCTGAAGCGGCCGAAGCCCTGCTGGACATGCTGGCTGACCCGTCCGGAACGCAACGCATCAGCGCCCTGTGGGTCGTCGAACGGCTACAACTGTCCAGCATGTTGGCCCGAATACACCTGATGGCCCACAGCGATCCGGATGGTCGGGTTCGTCGCCGGGCACGGCGGATTCTCAGCTCGATGCCCGATCTTTCGCTCCGACCCGTTCTGCCGCTGGCGGTGGAGG
>JBHHVM010000104.1:0-9427 GCA_046754265.1 Phycisphaerae bacterium | reverse complement strand
GGGCCGATAAATCTTCCATCGACTCGATCAGTTGGCCGGGCCGAGCTTCGCCCAGCGGGAAGGGATAGTCCGAGCCCAGCGCGATCCGATCTTGCCCGACCAACCGGATCAAGTAGCGCAAGGCCTCAGCATCGTGAACCAGCGAATCCAAATAGAATTTCCCCAGATAATCGCGCGGGTTCTGGCCATTATCCACCGCACACAGGTCGGGGCGCACGTTGAACCCGTGCTCGACCCGCCCCACGGTGAAAGGAAACGATCCCCCGCCGTGGGCGAAGGCCACGCGCAGCTCGGGCAAGCGCTCGAAGACCCCGCCGAAGATCATCGAACAAATGGCCAGCGACGTTTCAGCCGGCATGCCCACCAGCCAGGGCAACCAATAGTCGGGCATGCGCTGCTTGCCCATCATGTCCCAGGGATGCACGAAGACGGCAGCCCCCAGTTGGGCGCATCGCTCGAAAACCGGGAACAGGGCATTGTCGTTAAGGTTCCAGACTTCACGCCGGCCGGTGTGTTCGTTGGGTTCGACATGGGTGCCGATCTCGATGCCCGACAGGCCCAACTCGCCGACGCAGCGCTCCAGCTCGCCGATGGCTAGGTCCGGATCCTGCAGGGGCACCGTCCCCAGGCCGGCGAAACGCCGGGGGTGATTGCGGACCACTTCGGCGATGAAATCGTTTTGCATCCGCGACAGGTCAAGCCCGTCGGCCGGCTTGGTCCAGTAGCCGAACATCACCGGGATCGGCGAGAGCACTTGCAGCGTCACCCCGTCGCGGTCGCAATCTTCGATCCGCCGGGCCGCCGACCAACAGTTGTCACCGATTTCGCGGAAGAACTTATCCCCCACCATCATCCTGGCACAGCACGGCCTATGATGATCCAGCCGAATGAACCCCCCATAGCCATACCGCTTCTCCAAATCGGGATAGCGCTCGGGCAGGATGTGCGTGTGGATGTCTATCTTCATCAACGGCCTGCAACGACCGGCGAAGGGTCTGCAATCAGTACCCTGCGGGTTGGATAGGTCTTACGTCACCCAACTCAGCGCCGCGGCGCCGGGCGGTGGGGCGACGGTTTCGGTCGGCGGGGCGATGACGCTGCCGGTGGACTTGCACCGCCGCAGGTCCTCGTTGGACCAGAACTCTTCCATGATCTTTTTCAGGTCCTCGGCGATGTTTTCGAGCTTGAATTGGGCTTCGTAGACCAACTCGTGCGTGTCGTCGGAATACCACTGCAGCTTGTCCACCATCTCCGGCGTCCGCTGGTATTCGACCACCAAACCCACGGTGTTGGCCGGCCGCCGCGGGCTGTGGGGCACCAGGGGCGGCAGCAGGAACACCTCTCCCTCGCGGATCACGATTTCCTCCGGTTGGCCCGTCTCCGGATGGACGATGCCCAGGATGATGTCGCCCTCGATCTGGTAGAAAAACTCACCCGTCTGGTTGACGTGATAGTCTTTGCGGCAGTTGGGCCCGCCGACCACCATGATAATGAAGTTCTCATCCTGCCAGATGCATTTGTTGCCCACCGGCGGTTTGAGCAGGTGGCGGTTCTTCTCGACCCAGCCCTTCAGATTAACTGGGGATACCAGTGGCATCGCGGACCCTCCCGAAGTGATAAGAAACCGGCCCAGGTTCAACCAGGGTGGACCGATTCTATCCCGCCCGGCAAAGAACCGTCAATCGGGCGATGCCCCATCAGAGCCCCGAGCACTGAAGGCGACCCTGAATGGGACCGAGAAGGGAGCATGAAGGGGAGCCTGAAGCGAAGGGAGGTGGTCGTTCGAGTGGGTTAACGCCCCACCCAATGCATCAGAAGCAAGGCCAAGGACCCCACCCCGCTGGACAGACCCGCGGATACGCAGAACTTGCGCCAAGAAAAGGGGCGTCGGGCGACTCGGCCAAGCGTAGCCAAGGATTGCAGTCCGCCGGGCTTGACCCGCGGGCGCTGGGCCCGCTTGGCGAGCCCCTGAATCGACGACCTGAACCACCGTCGGCGTGCTGGACCCACGGGCTGAGGCGTCGACGGAGCCTGGCCTGTGTCGGCTGACTCCAAGCGTGGATCGGCAACCGCCGGTTCGGGCACAGGTGCGACGGCCGAGTAGGGCTGTGTCGCTTGGCCGTAGGGAACCCCGACGGGTTCGGGTTTGACCTGGATCACCACCGGCTCGCCACCCAAGGTCAGCACGACCTCGGGCCCGGTGACCTCAGCCACGTTCGTCTCCTCGGATGCCCGGGCGGTTGGGCTCCCAGCCGTTCGGGCGGTCGGCGCCCCGGTCCGGGGGTCCTGGTGGAAATCGAGCACGTCTCGATCGCCGTACTTGTGCAGCCGCCGGCCACGGTGGCGTTTGGCCCTGAGTGACTTGCGACGTGAAGATCTCATGGTCAGTCACCTCGGCATGACTCGAACCGGTCAAGCCCCGAGCCGTCGGGACCAGGTGCCGGCGAAGACCAGAAGTCAACATCGGTCCCGTCCGCCCCCAGGCTAAAGCCGGAACCGCCTCGATAGCGGCCCGATTCACCGCATTTTGAGGACCCGGCCCACTATAGGTTCAACCTGGGAAGTCTTGGTGTATTAGGGAAGAAACAAAACGGATGCTACTGGGCCGGGGCAGCTCGAAGGGGATCCGCGCCCAGACCGGTCCACAGCTTGTTGCTGGCGGTCGGGATCACACCTGCTGCCGGAATCACCGGCTTGGCCACACTTGGGTCGGCCATTTCATAGCCCAGCTCGACCAGGCTCATCGACTCGCCGTGGGCGTCACCAAAGACCACCTCGCCGCGTCCACGATGTCGCATCTCCACCGGCGAGAACGCATAACGCGCCGAGTCCAAGCCCGCACTGACTTCACCGGAACCGGGCCCGAAACGGGCGGCGTTTTTCTCCACCGCCAATCTAGGCGGGTCCAACGCGTAGGAGTGCTTGCCGTGCTTGGGGTCGGCCCCGCGGCTGTCGGCGTACAGGACGGTCGCGGCCGGCGAGCGAAGTCGATGGGCTGCCACCGAGTAATTATCGTACTGCCCCGAATTGGTGTCGGTGCGTGAATTGCCCAGGTACTGATAGTTGTAGCCGTAAGCGCCGTTGCGAACGTCCCTCTCGAACGGCCCGCGCAGCGACGGGCAAAGAAAGTTCTTGTTGGTCATGGTTCGCCCACCCTGGCCCCGATTTCCGATGTCGCTGTCACCGAATGGCACCACAAAGGGTTTGGGGTCGATCACCGGTCCCAATTCTTCGCTGATGAACCACTGCCAGCGCGGCTTCGCCCGGCCGAACGAGTTGACGTAGGGTTCAGCGTCGTCGCCCAGCGGGAACTTCTTCAGTCGGAACGGCGGAAAAGCGTCGCCGCTGACGTTCAGATAGATGGCTGTGCTGGTTGCCAACCGGCGGAGGTTGGCCAGGCAGACCGCCGCCTTGGCCTGGTCGCGGGCGGACCTTAGCGAGGGCAGCAGAATGGAAATCAGCAAGGCGATGATGGACACCACCACCAGCAGTTCGATCAGCGTAAACGCAACACGAGCAGAAGTGTTGACGGACCGAGGCTTCATGAGGAATCTCCGCAATGTTTGACGCCCGGCCGACCGCCTGCTACCACTTAGGCAGACGGCCCACCGGGTCGTCGATCTATGAGTGGGTGAATCGATGACTCGGCAGAGGATCCGGTTCACCCACTCGCTTTGTTGGCCAAGTGGCCGTGCGACTTCACGTTGGGTCACCGGGGCTGGGGGTCGCCACGGCGATCTGCAAAAGCTCGCGAGCGTGCGCCTTTTCAGACGACGGGCCGTTGCCGCCGCACCCGCAACCCATCGACCGGCAGCCCTGACCGCCCAGAACCCGACCAATCGACCGCGCCGCCACGGTGACCACGTAAACCGTAGCAATCAGCACCGACGTCCCCACGATGATCCATTCCCACCACATAGTCGTTTTCACCGGTCGAAAACCGGTGCTCCGCCTTCTCGATCATGAACCGAGGGCCAGCTTGGCACCCAAGCTGTAAACGCCCACCGCCAGGACGAATGCCAGGGCTGTGGTGTAGCCCGTTGAAAACAGGGCCCACCTCCAACTGCCCGACTCGCGCCGGATAACCGCCAACGTGCTCATGCACGGGGCGTAGATCATCACAAACACCAGCATGGCCAACGCCCGCACGGGTGACCAGCCCTTGTCACTGGCCAGTTGAGCCGACAGCGTGCCCGATGCTTGGGCATCCACTTCGCCCATCGAATAGGCCACGCCCAGCGTACTGATGATCACTTCCTTGGCGGCGAAACCGCCGATCAGGGCCACGTTGTCTCGCCAATCCATGCCTGCCCAACGAGAGACCGGCTCGAGCAGGGTGCCCATCCGCCCGGCGACACTGCCGCGAAGTTGCGCTTGAGATCGGCCAAGTTGAAGGGCAGCCACTGCTTCGGCGTGATCGGTTGCGTCGGCGTTGAGCGCGGCAAGCTGCCGGTCAAACGGGCCGGTGTCAGTCCGCGGAAAATACATCAGGGCCCACATCACCAGGCTGACCGCCAACAGAATCGTTCCCGCCTTTTCGATGTACATCCAAGCCCGCCCCCAGGCGTGCCGCAAAACGCCGCGCACGGTCGGTAAGTGGTAGGCGGGCAGCTCCATGACGAAGGGAGACTGTTCGCCCCGAATGACCCACACCCTCAGCACCCAGGCGCACATCAGGGCGACCACCCAGGACGCGAGCCACATCACGAACATCATCTTGGCCCGGGCATCGGGGAAAAAAGCGGCGATCAACATCAAATAGACAGGGATCTTGGCCCCGCAATTCATCAGCGGGGCCACCATCATGGTGATGAGGCGATCTTTGGGATCGTGCAACGTGCGGGTAGCCATGATGCCGGGCACCGCACACCCCCCGCCACCGAGTCCGCCCGAAACGATCATGGCCAGGATGCTTCGGCCCTGCAGGCCGAAAGCGCGCAAGGCCCGATCCAGCACGAAGGACACCCGGGCGATGTAGCCGGTGTCCTCTAAAATGGCCACGAATAAGAACATGGTGAAGATCAGTGGCACGAAACTCATCACGCCCCCGACCCCGGCAATCACGCCGTCAGCCAGCAGCGAGTGCAGCATCGGCGAGACCGCCTCCAGCGGCGCCACCGCCATCGCCAGCCACTCGAAGAGTCGCACCGTCCATCCCGAAGGACTGTCGCCGAACAACCAGCCCCATTCATCGGCGATCTTGAACACAGCCGCGAAAAGGCTGTAGACCACGATGGCCAGGATACCCAGACCCAAAACACGATGGCACACCACTGCGTCGACGCGGTCGGTCAGCCGCCGGCGATTCGTCGGCCCGCGACGCAGGCACTGTCGCACCACGCCCGCCGCAAAGCCGTACCGCCCCTCAGCCACGACGGATTCGGCGCTGTCGCCGGCATGGGTCTCGATTTGATGAATGGCGTCAGCCGTCGCCCGTTTGATGCCCTCGGCATCGTCGGCCACGCGCTCGACCGCCTCCCACACCGCCCGGTCCTTTTCGATCAACTTGATGGTCACCCATCGCGGGCGATACATGCGACACACGCCGTCATCCTGCCTGATGCGCTCAGCCAGGGCATCGACCTGTTCGTCCAAGTGGTGCCCGTAGGTGACTGGCCGTGGGGTTTGTTCCACGCGACCGGCAGCCACGTTCACCGCAGCTTCCAACAGGTCCGCTTTGCCCTGCCCATCGCGGGCCACGGTCGCCACCACCGGCACACCCAAAAGCTGCGACATGGCTGTCGCGTCGAGGTGTTCACCCCGGCGCCGAGTCACGTCCACCATGTTCAGCGCAATAACCAGCGGCGTTTCCATCTCCATCAACTGCACGGTCAGATAGAGATTTCGCTCCAGATTGGCTGCATCGACCACATCGATGACCACATCGGGTCGCTCGTCAATCAGAACGTTGCGGGCCACGACCTCCTCGGCTGAGTACGTGGTCAGCGAATAGGTGCCGGGCAGGTCCACGATTCTCAGGTCGATGCCCTCGGCGCGGGCTGTGCCCTCAGCCCGCTCCACCGTCACCCCGGGATAGTTGCCCACGGTGCGGTTTCGGCCGGTCAGGGCGTTGAACAGCGAGGTCTTGCCGGAGTTGGGATTACCGGCCACCGCCGCCCTCAGCAGCTTGGATGATGCCCGCGTGATCTGCATAGGGGTGTTGTTTATTTCGATTGCGGATGAAGCAGAATCGATTCCGCCTCATTCCTACGAATGGCCAGGTTGTAGCCTTTGACCGAGATTTCCAACGGATCGCCCAGCGGGGCCACCCGCCGAAGCTCGACCACTGCGCCGCGGATCATGCCCATGTCCAAAAGCCTTTGCCGAACGGCGCCGGCGCCGGTCAAGCGCGAGATTCGGCCCGATTGACCGACGGTCAGGTCCGCCAGACTCGGCGAAAGAGCGTCGTCCGGATTCCTCAAAGCTGTGCTTATCGATTCGCGTTGCATGGGGCCTCTTCCGGTGTCAATCCTGGTCATGGGGTGGCTCGACCCCGGCGTGTTGGCCTGGCGCGGTCTCGCAGATGGTGACCAGGCACTCGCTGTCACAGGCAGGGCAATCGGCTGGGTGATGGTCACACGGTTCGCTGTAGTGTCGCCAGGCGTCAATAAAGGTCTGGGCACGCGGATCGTCAGACGTCAAAAAACGCATGAATCGGGCCAGTCGGTCCGCCGTCGGGTTGCTGATAAGGTGCTCGATTTTGCACGTATCCTCGTCGGCGGTGTCCGGGTCCACACCCAGGATGCTGTGGAAAAACTGGTCGAACAGAAACTTTTTACCTCGGACCGCCCCGGATACGGCTTCACCGTCTTCGGAAAGCCGAATGAACCGGTTGTCATCTTCCAGCACCAAGCCCCGTTGCTTGAGGGTTTTGAGCGTCAGCGACGCACTGCCCCGGGTGATGTTTAATCGCCGGGCCACGTCCGAAACCCGGGCATAGCCCACCGTCTCGACCAGCTCAGCAATGGCAATTAAATGATGCGCAGCCGAGTGCGAGATGGGGTTCCGCTCGAATTGTTTCCAGGTGTCAGTCGCCATGATCCCACCGTATTGGGGTAAGCCGTCCGGTTGTTTGACTAGCCAAACATATATCGCGTTCGCCAAACAATTGCAATAGGCATTATCCTGATTATCGTTAACCACCTATTTGACAGTGTGTTATGGCATTTTTTGTGAGGGAGGACACGGGTCCATAAGCCGGAATTGGGGAACCTTGCCGGAGCTAGCGGTTGGACTATTATGGGGCTTTGCCTGGGCCGGCCAGTGATGTGGGCGGATGCTGGTGGGCCTGGCCCGTTGATTTCCCCGAAAGGACCGACATGACCGACGTGCCGAGAATCTTGGGCCTGGGCGCTAGCCTGACATTGCTCTCGTGGCTGGCGGGAACTAACCAGGACACCGCCCACGCTCAATCGCCCCCCGCCACCCGTACCGTCGAGGTGGTCGAGACCCTTCACGGGGTCGAGGTGGCCGATCCCTATCGCTGGCTGGAAGCCGAAACCGATCCGGAAGTGGTGGCTTGGATCGACGCCCAACGCGCCTACACCGCTTCTGCATTGGGCGCTTTTCCCCAGCGGCAGGTTTTGGCCAAGCGATTCAGGCGACTCTACGAAACCACCAAGATCAGCTCTCCGGGCGTCTTCGGCAAACGATACCTGTTCACCAAACACGAAGGCTTGAAAAACCACGCGGTGCTATACGTTCGCCAGGGCAGCCACACCGCCTCGGCCAATCCCATCTTGGACCCGAACACCTGGAGCGCTGACGGCACCGTGGCCCTGGATTGGTATTACCCCACGCCGGATGCGTCATTGATCGCCTACGGAAAGAGCGCTTCGGGCGATGAGAAAAGCACGCTGTACGTCCTGGACGTGGCCACGGGCAAGCACCTTCCCGACACCATTCCCTACACACGCTACACGTCGCTGACCTGGGACCCCGACCGGAAGGGTTTCATCTATAGCCGTTATCCTGAGCCTGGAACGGTGGACGCCGGCGACGAGAACTATCACCGCAAGCTTTACCATCACCGCCTGGGCGACGACTGGCGTAGCGACGCGTTGGTCCTGGGCGACCTGTCTCAAAAGGAAGAGTTCCTGGACATCTCAGCCAGCAGCGATCATCAGTACGAGTTGCTCAGCCGTAGCGTGGGCTGGGCCAAGAACGACCTGTTCTTTCGCAAAGCCGGCTCCAAGGGTCCCTTCGGGACCATCATTTCGGGCCGGGACAGCCTGTCGTCGGCCGACGTACACCGCGGGCAGTTATTCATCCGCACCAACCTGGACGCCCCGCGTTACCGGATCGCCAAGGCAAGCCTGGACCAACCCGACCCGGCCCACTGGACCGACTTGATTCCCCAGCAAGGCGGCGTAATCAAGGAGTTCGCTGTCATCGGCCGGCGACTGTTCGTGCATCTGTCACAAGATGTCACCAGCCGGTTGCTGATCTACGATCTGGACGGCAAGAAGCTGCGTCAGATCGAACTGCCCACCCTGGGCACGCTGACCGGCGGGGCCGGCGGCGTCTTTTCGGGTGAGCCCGACGGCGATGAAGCCTTCTTCTCCTTCGAGTCCTTCGCCTATCCCCCAGCCAATTTCCGCTACGTCATCAGCACCGACACGCTGGAAAAGCTGGAACAACAGGAGACCGATCTGGACCTGGGCAGCTATGTCACGCGGCAAGTCTGGTACGAATCCAAGGACGGCACTCGCGTCCCCATGTTCGTGGTGCATAAGAAGGGCCTGCGGATGGACGGGGACAACCCCACCGTGCTTTATGGCTATGGTGGTTTCAACATCAGCCTCACGCCGCGCTTCGACGTGCGGAAGATCCCCTGGTTGGACGCCGGGGGGGTCTATGCGGTGGCCAATCTTCGCGGCGGGGGCGAATTCGGCAAGACCTGGCACGAATCCGGGCGACGAGGCCGCAAGCAGAACGTCTTCGACGATTTCATCTACGCTGCCCAAAAGCTCATCGACCTCAAATACACCAACAAGCAGCGGTTGGGCATCATGGGCGGCAGCAACGGCGGGTTGTTGATGGGGGCTTGTTTGACGCAGCGCCCCGACTTGTTCAGGGCGGTGGTCTGTGCCGTCCCGCTGTTGGACATGGTTCGCTATCACCACTTTCAGATCGCCCGTTTGTGGATTCCCGAATACGGGTCCGCCGACGATGCCGAACAGTTCAAGTGGTTGTACGCTTACTCGCCCTATCACCACGTCAAGCCCGGGACGTCCTACCCTGCGACGTTGATGATGACGGCTGAGTCTGACAGCCGGGTTCAGCCCATGCATGCCTACAAGATGACCGCAGCCCTGCAGGCGGCCAACAAGGGTGGACGCCCCATTTTGCTGCGGGCCGAGAAAAAGGCAGGCCACGGCGTGGGCAAACCGCTTAGCATGCGCATCGACGAACAGGTGGACATCTG
>JBHHVM010000103.1:0-9477 GCA_046754265.1 Phycisphaerae bacterium | reverse complement strand
CCGAAAAGGCCCTGGCCCAGTTGGAATCCGAAAAAGAAGCCCTCGACGCCTTTCGATTGAAAAAAGAGCAGATCGAAGACCGTCAGCAAGAAGTCCGCCGGACCCTGGACGCGCTGAACCTGCCCGTCACCCGTGCCCAGAAGCGAATCGACGCCCTGGCCAAGGCCGCTACCGACGCCCTGGCCAAAGAGGATCAATACGGCAACGTCCTGGTCAAGACGCTGATCAACCTGCCCTTTCTGGATTTCGCAGCCCCCAAGGGCACGCCCTCGCGTTACGAGGTGCGCCAACTGGTGCTGCCCGAGGTCCGCCAGCGGCTTAACTACCTGGAAAGTTACACCACCGACCGCTGCACGACCTGTCACCTGGCCATCGACGATCCGGCGTATTCCCAGGCCACCTTGGCAGCCACACTGGAAGCGTCCATCCCCGCGATTAACGAGATTCGCGCCGCCCGGGGCGAACCCAAACTTCCCCTGCCGACCACGCCGGTCTTGGAAGGCGAAGACAAGCCCAAGCTCGAGCCGGGCCGGGTGGCTGCCTACTGGGACGCGCTGGCCCCCAAGCAGCAAGACGATTACTTCAACGGCTTGCTCGGGGCGGTCAACGTCTACTTGGCCGGCCAGGACCGACCCGAGCTTAAGCTCGAACAACCCTTGCTGGCCCATCCCGACCTGGAATTGTTCGTGGACATCGATTCGCCCCATCCCATGAAATCGATGGGCTGTACCGTCTGCCACGAGGGCAATCCGCAGGAGACCGACTTCGTCCTGGCGGCCCACACGCCCAAAGACCACGAGCAGGAGCGGCACTGGGAGCACAAGTACTACGACCGCGTGGCTGGGGTACCGACCGCCACCTTCGCCCTGGTCGAGCACTACTGGGACCGCCCCATGCTCATCGGCAAGTACGCCGAGGCTGGCTGCGTGAAGTGTCACGACAATGTCACCGACATCGGAAGCTACAACAACAAGCCCCAGGGGCGAAACATCAACCTCGGCGAGCACTTGTTCCTGACGGCTGGCTGTATCAACTGCCATCTGGTGAAGGGCAAAGGCGACGCCCGCCGCGTCGGGCCGGAACTGACCCGCCTGGCCGCCAAGCTTCGGCCCGGTTTTGCCGATCGTTGGATCCTCAACCCCCGAGATTTTCGACCTTCCACCTGGATGCCGCACTTTTTCCTTCAGGAGAATAACGGGGCTGACAGCGCCAACGAGCACGACACCGATCCCATCCTGCGCACCGAGACCGAAGTCCTGGCCATGCGGACCTATCTGTTCGCCCTGTCACAGGATTGGCAGGCTGAACCCATCCCCGAAGGTCTGACCGGTGATGCCGAGCACGGGCGGGAGCTGTTCAAGAAAACCGGGTGCCTGGCCTGCCACTCGAACCTTTCAGAGTTTGGACCCCAGTGGATCCCCGATCACCTGCAAGCCCGGGCCGGCAAGACCGCCGATCAGGCCGAGGCGGATTTCGAGGCCATGCCGCTCAATCAGCGGGTCATGTATGCCTGGAACAACTTCGCCAATGACCGGGCCACCGTCTTCCATCCCGAAGACGTGCGCTTCGACCCGCAGGCCGATTATCACAAACCCATCTTCACGCGGTATGCCCCGGAGCTATCGGCCATCGGCTCCAAGGTCACCGTGCAATGGCTCTACGCTTGGCTGCGCGATCCCCACGCCTATGCCCCCGACACCAAAATGCCCAGCCTGCGTCTCACCGAGCAGGAGACCCTGGACATCGCCTCCTATTTGACCACGCTCAAACACGATGCGTTTGACGACTCGGAAGTGACCCTGGACTCGCAACACCGGGAATCGGCCGACCAGATGGTCTTTACGCTGTTGTCTGGGCAGCGCTCCGAGCATCGCTCCCGCCAAATCATGGACGATGAAGGCGGAGCCCTGACCGCACTGCTGGCCGAGTCGCTGGCCAAGTCGCCGGTCGCGCCCCTGGCCCGGCAGCGCATCGCCCAGATGGACCTGCAGGCCAAACGCCTGATGTACCTGGGCAACAAGATGATCTCACATTACGGCTGCTACGCCTGCCACCTGATTCCGGGATTCGAAACAGCGACCCGCCCCGGGACCGAGCTGACCGCCTGGGCCGAGAAACCCATCGCCCAACTCGATTTCGCGTTCTTCGACCCGGCCTACAAGACCATGCGGGCCAAATACATCGACGAGGGCAAGGAAGACTTCAATTGGCTCTACCAGCCCCAACACGAAAACCTCATTCGATTGGCCCACGGAAACCAGTTGCAGGAAATCATCCACACCCACGCCTCATTCGCCTACCACAAGCTTCGCAATCCCCGCATCTGGGACCGCAAGAAAATCAAAAAGCCTTATGAGAAGTTGAAGATGCCCAACTTCTATTTTACCGAGCAGGAGGCTGACGCCCTGGTCACGTATTTGATGGCCCGGCGCCGCCCCGGCGTCACCGACGCCCTGGCGGTCGATTACGACAACTCTCACTTGGGAGCTATTGCCGCCGGGCGCAAGCTCACTCGCGAGCTCAATTGCCTGGGCTGTCACGCCATCGAAGACAACGTGGCCACAGTCCATCAGTACTATCGCGAGACCATCAGCGGGACCGAGTATTTCGACGAAGTCAACGCCCCGCCGAACCTCCGCGGCGAAGGGGCCAAGATTCAACCCTCGTGGCTCTTTGGATTCCTGCACAACATCGAGCCCCTTCGACCCTGGCTCAGCATCCGCATGCCCACCTTCTCGCTGACCACCGAGCAGACCACCACGCTGGTGCAATACTTTGCCGCCTTGAGCGGCTATGAATCCGACGACCTTGCCGAGCACCTTCAGCCGGTCTACGCCCACCTCGAAAAAACCGAACAACAGGCCCTGGCCCTGGGAGACGGCTCGCAGGAGATGGACGACAACGGTTTGCCCCCGGGGCACGATTGGTACGCCCAGGACCTGCTGCGCAGCCACGCCGACTACCTCGCGTCCTATGCCGTCAGAAACAGGCTCATGCGCGGCTTCGCCCTGGATGAAACCCGCCAGAGCGACAAAGACCTGGCCAAAGCCTTCCAGGATGTTCTGGAGCGGGCTGAGTTCATCCGGTCGCTATTCAACGTGCCCTACCCCTTCGTCGATGCACCCCGGACGCTGCCCGAGGACGACCGTTTCAAGAAAGGCGAAGACCTGATTCTGGAAATGGGCTGCCTGAAATGCCACGCCATGGGCGACCCCACGGTCGAAGGGGCCAACAGTGCCCCGACGGCGCCCAACCTCAACCTGATGTTCCGCCGACTGCGGCAGGAGTGGGTCAACCAATGGCTTAGAAACCCCGCCTGGATTCAGCCCGGCACCAAGATGCCCCAGCTCTTCCCCGGCGGCCAAAGCGCATTCGTTGATTACGGCGACCTTCGGGCTGAATACGAAGCCCGCTTTGGGGCCACCAGTGACCAGCAAATCGACCTGATCCTCGATTACCTCTACACCGCAGGCCTTAAGAACCACACCACCATCGATCCCAAGGTCGCCGCCGCCGCAGCCGCCGCGGCCGACGACGAGGGCGAGGACGAAGAATTCGACGAAGACGAGGAGTTTGACGAAGAGGATTTCGACGACGACTGACACGCTCCAATGATGGCGTGAAGATCGGGTCTGTAGCCGGTGGGTTCGACCGGCAAAAACTCTCTCAGATGGGTGTTGGGAGCGTCTGAGGCGTTTTTGGTTGACGCGGGCGGGGGGGCTACGTAAGCTGCCGTCCGGCAATTGTGTAGGAAATCGTCGCGCCGCCCCGACCGGCCGTCGGGTGGCGGGTCTAAAAGGATACAGCGGCCTGGACGGACAACCGCAAGGAGAGTTGTGATGAATCATGGAAGCGGGCGTATGGGATGGCTGGCGGCCTGTGCCGCCGCATTGATGGCGGGCTCGGCCCTGGCCGACGGCGGGGCCATCTCCGGCAAGGTGACCTTCGCCGGTGGAAAGGCTGCCGCCCCCAAGCGAAAACTGCTCAAGATGAAGGCCGACCCCTACTGCAACAAGTTCTACAAAGACAAAGGTAAGAAGGGCGCCGGCACCGAAAACGTCATCGTCAATAAAGACGGCACCCTGCGCAACGTCATCGTCTACGTCAAAAAAGGTCTGGAGGGCAAGAGCTTTGAAGTGCCCGCCACCCCGGTGGAAATCAACCAGGATGGCTGCCGCTACAAGCCGCACGTCCTGGCCATGATGAAGGGCCAGAAGCTGACCGTCAAAAACAGCGACGACACCCTGCACAACATCCACGGCCTGTGCAAGAAAAACAACGAGTTCAACTTCGGCCAGCCCAAAAAGGGCATGACCAAGACATTGGATTTCTCGCAGCTCGAAGCCTTTAAGGTCAAATGCGACGTCCACCCCTGGATGGGGGCTTTTATCATGGTCCTGGACCATCCCAAGCACGCCGCCACCGGCAAGGATGGACTCTTCTCCATCGACGGCCTGCCCCCCGGCGAGTACGTCGTCGCCGCCTGGCATGAAGAATTGGGCGAACTCGAACAAACCGTCAGCATCGTTGAAGGCGGCACCAAGGAAATCGAGTTCGTCTTCGAGCCCAAGAAATAAGCTGCGGGTCTCCGACGCGCGGTCCCGGATCCGCAAAGATCGGCCGGCACGGTCAAGCTCGTCAATCGTCGGGCTTGGCCGTGTCATTCTCGAAATCCGTCGCCCGTGACATCGCTGCTGCCCAGGGTCATCGACTTGAACCTAGACCTTCAACAGCCCACCTACCGCCGGAGCTTGCACACCCTGGCTGTGGTCGTGGCGCTGGCCACGTTGCCGTTGGTGTTCGTCGGCGGGGCGGTCACCAGCAAAAACGCCGGGCTGGCTGTGCCCGATTGGCCACTTAGCTTCGGGCAAGTCAACCCACCGGGATGGTGGCGGGTCGACAACGTGCTTTTCGAGCACGGGCATCGCCTGCTCGGTGCCACCGTGGGTCTGCTGGTCATTGCCCTGGTGGTTTGGACCCATCGCCTCGAACGGCGCCGCTGGGTGCGGCGCTTCAGCCTGGTGCTGTTGGGCGCGGTCGTGCTTCAGGGAATCCTGGGCGGGCTGCGCGTGACCGAGATATCCACCAAGCTCGCCGTGGTCCACGGTTGCCTGGCCCAGGTCTTTTTCTGTCTGGCCGGGGCCATGGCTTGCGTGACGTCGCCGAGGTGGATAGGCCAACCCCCGGCCGACCCATCGCCCGAGGCCGCCGGCGTCCGCCGGGCCTGCCTCGTCGTCGCGGCGGCCGTCTTCGTCCAGTTGGTGCTGGGTGCCATGCTTCGTCATTTGGGCTGGGGTTTGCTCTACCACATCTTATGGGCCCTGGTCGTTCTGCTGCTGACCGGGGCATTGGCTATCAGACTGCTGGCCGACCATGGCCAACGTCCGTTGATCCGTCGCCCCGTGCATGCCTTGGCCGGTTTCGTGGTCCTGCAGATGATGGCTGGGCCCATGGCCTGGTTCGTAACCCAGGGCTACAGCGACGATCGCACCGCAACCCTGGCCGAGTGGCTCCTGCCGACGCTGCACGTCGCCTTGGGGGCGCTGGCCTTGCTGTCGGCGGTGGCCACTGTGCTGGGGGCGTTTCGATCCCTGGCCCTTCCCTGGTCCCCGGGCCGGGCGGTTCCAGGCGCGGAGGTCCAGGCCCTATGAAGCCCGTCGCCCGCGCCGCCGTCATCGCCCGACCCACCCTGGCCTCTCGACTGGCCGACTATTTGGAATTGACCAAACCGCGCCTCAACGCCCTGACCATCGCCGCCACGCTGGCTGCCCTCTACCTGGCTTCGCCCGGGTTGCCCGATCCTCGACTGCTGGTGCATGTGTTCCTGGCCACCAGTTGCGTCGCCGGGGCAGCCTCAGCCCTCAATCAAGTCCTCGAGCGGCGCCGCGACGCCCTCATGGAGCGGACCGCCGATCGGCCCCTGCCGGCGGGCCGGTTGACCCCGACGGCCGCTGCCGTCTTCGGGCTGTTGCTCGGCGCCGCCGGCGTGGTTTGGTTTGCCCTGGTCGTCAACACCTTGTCCGCCTGGTTGGCTGCCGTCACCTTGGCCACCTACCTGCTGGTCTACACCCCGCTCAAAACCCGGACCTGGCTCAACACTTTGGCCGGCGCCGTTCCCGGGGCTTTGCCCTTGCCGCTGGGATGGGCCGCCGCCGGCGGTTCGCTCGACCCCGTCGTCGGCATCCTCTTTGCCATCGTGTTCTGCTGGCAGGTGCCGCACTTTTTCGCCATCGCCACCGTTTACAAAGACGACTATGCCGCCGGCGGCTTCGCCATGCTGCCCGTCATCGACACCCGCGGTCGCTCAACCAGTACAATGGTCCAACTGTTCACCCTGATGCTGGTGCCGCTGGCGCCGGCCCCATTCTGGTTTGGGCTCACCGGTACGGTCTATCCCATCGTGGCAGCCGCCCTGGGCGTGGGATTCATGGGCTTTGCCGTCCTGTACGCCCGGCGGCGAACCGCCCAAGACGCCCGGCGACTTTTTTACGCCAGCATCGTGTACCTCCCACTGTTGCTGATCGTGATGATGCTGGACAAGACCTAGCCGCGTCCTGCCGCACGGTCCGCCAATCCAAATGGGTTTGCGAGGTGCTGGACGCTACTCGAATAGTTCAATGAACAATTCATACGCCGTGGATATCGACGCCCTGACCCACCGCTACGGTCGGCGTATAGCCCTGGACGGTGTCTCCATCCGCGTCCGGGCTGGTACCCTCTTCGGACTGTTGGGCCCCAACGGCGGCGGCAAGACCACCATGTTTCGCATCCTGTCCACCGCCATGGTGCCATCCGGCGGCACCGCCCGCATCGCCGGGGCCGATGTGGTGACCCAGCGCGATCAGGTCCGGAGCCGCATCGGCGTGGCTTTTCAATCGCCCAGCCTCGACAGACACTTGACCGTGTTGGAAAACCTGCGCTGTCAGGGAAATCTATACGGTCTGGCCGGCCGAGAATTGTCAACCCGCATCGACCAGCTTCTGCCGCAATTCAACTTGCAGGACCGGGCCACCGAAAAAGTGACCACGTTGTCGGGCGGCCTGCAACGACGGGTGGAGCTCTGCAAGGCCTTGCTTCACCGCCCCGCCGTCCTGTTGCTCGACGAGCCCGCGACGGGGCTGGACCCTCACGCCCGCCGCGAACTGACCCGTTTGCTCACGCAAGTCCGCGACGCCGACGGCACCACCGTCCTGCTCACCACGCATCTGATGACCGAGGCTGACTGCTGCGACCACCTGGCCATTCTGGACCAGGGGCGCCTGGTGGCCGCTGACACGCCCGACAACCTCAAATCCTCCGTTCGAGGCGACGTCATCCGCATCAAGTCGGCCGAGCCGGAAACCCTGTGCCGGGAAATGGGCGCCGATTTCGGCGGCCAACCCACCGTGGTCGAGGGAGAGGTGCGTTTGGAGGTCGAAGCGGGGCACAAGGTTCTCACCCGACTCATCGATGCCCACTCGGCACGCATCCAGGCCGTTTCGGTCGGCAAGCCCACCCTCGAGGACGTGTTCATCGACCTGACCGGACACCGCTTCGACGCCGAAAAATCTGCCGAGGTGAACCCATGAGTACGGTGCCAGCCCATGGCAGTCTCGTTCTGGTCACTTGGGCGTTGTGGTGGCGCGAGATGGCCCGCTTCTTCCGCCAGCCCAGCCGGATCATCGGGGCCATCGCCACCCCCTTGGTGTTCTGGGTGCTGGTGGGGTCCGGGCTTGGCAAATCCTTCCGCCCGCCTACCCAAGATCAGCCCGTCAGCTTCATGCAATACGCCCTGCCCGGCACGCTGGTCTTGATCGTGCTGTTCACCGCCATTTTCTCCACCATGTCCACCATCGAAGATCGCCGCGAGGGCTTTTTGCAATCGGTACTCGTAGCCCCGGCTTCACGCTTTAGCATCGCCCTTGGAAAAGTCCTTGGTGGCGCCACCATCGCGGTCGCCCAAGCGATGATATTCGTCATCTTGATGCCCCTGGTCGGCCTGTCGCTCTCGGCCGGGTCGGTGGCTTGCACACTGGGGGCGCTGGCCCTGGTGGCCTTCTCATTGGCGGGCATGGGGTTCCTCTTCGCCTGGCAGATGAACTCAACTCAGGGCTTCCACGCCATCATGAACCTGGTGCTCATGCCCATGTGGCTTTTGAGCGGGGCTTTCTTTCCCCAAACCGGGGCGTCCCCCTGGATGGCCGCCATCATTCGCCTGAACCCATTGACCTACGGCGTGGGCCTGGTGCGATACGGCCTGCACTTGTCCAGCGGGACGCCGGGCCACGGCGCCCCCTCGCTGACCCTGTGTCTTTGGGTTACCATCCTCTTTGCCGCACTCATGGTGGCCGGTTCGGGCCTGGTCGTGGGAAGGACGCGCCCCCGCTAGGCCGCTCGGATGCCCGCAGATGACCGAATCAACCACACGACCACGCTTGGTGGACGACGATCCAACCCAGCCCGACGAACGGCGCCAATGGCAGGTGGTCGGCGCGTTGGCCATCGTGGCCCTGATGCTGGGCACGCTCTTGTTGTGGGGGTTTTCGCGCCGGGCGTCGGTCTTCCTCGGCGGGCCTGCCCTTCCTGTCCTGGGCCAAGTGACCGACTTTCAACTGACCGAGCGATCCGGCGGCAATGTTGGGCTGGCCGATTTACGCGGCAAAGTCTGGGTGGCCGATTTCATCTTCACGTCCTGTGCCGGGCCTTGCCCCCGCATGACCGAACGCATGGCTGACCTGCAACAGCGCTGGCGTAAAGAAAACGGCCTCCGCCTGGTCAGCGTGTCGGTGGACCCCGAAAGGGACACGCCGGCCGTCCTGCAAAAATACGCCGACAGATACCAGGCCAACCCCTACCGCTGGCTTTTTCTGACCGGCGACTTGGAGGCCATCAAGCAATTGGCCGTCAAAGGCTTCGCCCTGGGCAGCATTGAGGAACCCATCTTCCACAGTACCAAGTTCGCCCTGGTCGATCGGCTGGGGCAAATCCGCGGCTACTACGAGGGCACCTCAGTCGAAGAGGTGAACCAGTTGAGCCGCGACATCCGCCGGGTCCTGGCTGAGCGTGTCTGGTGATCGGCCTGGACCAACTGCCGGCCCTCAACGCCGCCTTGAATGCAACCTCTGCCCTGCTGTTGGTGGCTGGGTGGGTTTCCATCCGCCGCCGGGCTGTCGCCGTCCACAAAGCGTTGATGCTCAGTGCCTTCGCGGTTTCCACCGTCTTCCTGGCCAGCTATCTGGTGTACCACTTCTATCGCGGCTCCACGCCTTTCCAGGGGCACGGGCTCATCCGCGGCGTTTACTTCGCCGTTTTGATTTCGCACATCATCCTGGCCGCCGTGAACCTGCCCATGGTGGTGGTCACCCTGACCCGCGCTTTGCGCCAACGATTCGACGCCCATCGCCGCCTGGCCAGAATCACGTTTCCTGTGTGGCTTTATGTTTCTGTCACGGGAGTGGTCGTATACTTCATGCTCTACCATCTCAACTAGCCCCGGGC
>JBHHVM010000102.1:0-9536 GCA_046754265.1 Phycisphaerae bacterium | reverse complement strand
CAAGACCCGGCTCATCCGAACCCCCATGCCCACCAGCCCACGCCGGTTCTACAACGGCGGGATCCTCACCACCCTGGCCCATGATATCCTTATCGTGTTGACCGACCTGGCCGGGCTCAATCCACAGCGCTTCGCACCGACCTACCGGCTGGACAACGCCCGCCGTGGGTCCAACCGGGCCAATCTACCCGCGCCGGAGATAGACCCAGCCGCCGAATCCGTTACAATCCCCACTTGGCAGGCCGAATCGTCAGCATAGCTGTATTGAATATCGCCCACTGAGCGGCGACTAGATTGGGAGGCAACATCGGTGAATCAAACAAGAATCGGCCAATTGACAGGCCTGGCGCTGTGCGCCACAGCCATCGTGCTCACCATCACCCCCGCCACAGGGGCCGACCCAAAGCAATACCGCGGCCTGCTGGGGCCCAACAACAAGAAAGTCAAAACCGAGGGCGACAAGACCTTCCTATGGGCCGGCCGAAACGAAAAGTCCGGCAAGACCGAATGGTATGACTTTACCGACTCGATGGTTCCCACCGAACAATTGCAATTCGGCATCGGCAAGGACCGCATCAAAGCCATCGACAACCCGGTGTTTGTCGATCCGGACGACCCCCGGCTGCTCAAACTGCCCTCCAGCCCCTATCGGCCCGAAGAAAAAATCGAGAAGAACGACGACATTCCCGTCATCGGCTACGTCGTCGACGGGCAGGCCCGGGCCTATCCCACAAACCTGCTCGACCGGCACGAACTGGTCAACGACACCATCAAGGGAAAACCCATCCTGGTTGGCTGGTGACCGCTGGCCAAATTGTCCGTGGTTCACGGACGCGACAAGAACGGCCAAGTCGATCAGTTCGGCGTCAGCGGCTACGTCCACAAGGACGTCTTCCTGATCTTCGACCGCAAGACCGAGAGCCTCTGGTGGCCCTTGGACGATGAAAAATGGACCGCCATCGCCGGAAAACGCAAAGGCGAGACCATCGCTTTCGACGAAATCCCCGTCGTCACCTTGGGGCAGTGGCGAAAGGACCACCCCAACACCAAAGTCCTGCTCGGCAACAAGGATGAGGTCAAAAAGCACGGCACCCCATAAACGGGTCATTGTCCAGATTCGTCAGGGTCTTCGATCGGCCATGCCAAGCGCCGTGCGGATGACATTTCTGGGAGGGACAACACCCTCCATTCGGTATCTGTGAGAGTTAATCCCACGCTAACCGCCCTGGTTGGGCCAACGACGTAACTCCTTATCTGACCAGGGCGACGGAGTTCTTGGGAGGGGCAGGCCACGAGAGTGTCCCTAACACCGCGTAGTTTTGCGCTTCTTCCCAACCCGACCCGCCTTCTCCAACTTCTCGATGTATTCCAAGGCCAGCGGCACTTTGCACGCCGTATCCCCCATATCCACCTCGACCTTGCCGAGTTTCTTCGCGGTGGCCTTAGCCTGTTTCAAAACCGGCGTCACATACGCCGCCACCGCGATAACGAAACCGTTCATCGTGTACCTCACACGATTGGATGAAGCATCGATCTCCGTCTCAACGCGCTTCAGCAACTCCTTGATTTCAGCCAGGTCCAACTCCTCATCCGGCCTGATAGCCACCAGGCTGGAATACGTACACCATCCACACGACGCCATGGACTCCTTGTTCTTCAACTTGATCCACTTCATCGCCATGTCGCGCCCGTGCGGGCTCTCCGACGCCACCCAAGGCACGGCGTATTCCGAGATCCACTGCCACGCAGCCGACTTAGCCCAGTCGTCCAGCTCTTTCTTGCTCATCTGTTTTCCGTCAGCCACCAGCCCCGCAAGATACATCGCGTCGTAGTTCCCGGTTTCGTAGAGTTCGCACGCCAGCTCGTGCTTCCCCTTGATTTTCTTGGCGATCACTTTCAGGTCCGCCGCTTTCACCCCGAATACATTGTCGCCGGCCCCGTGCCGCGCGTAGATCCTGCGCGTCTGCTCGCTACCGCATTTCTTCAGTTCCTTCATGACCTGCCTGACGCTGTTCATGCCATACTCCCCGTTCCGAACCGTGTCGTGGACATCCCGAATCAGAATCCTAGTCCATAACCCATGTTCAAGAAACAC
Source organism: Phycisphaerae bacterium (assembly GCA_046754265.1). Classification (GTDB taxonomy): domain Bacteria; phylum Planctomycetota; class Phycisphaerae; order UBA1845; family UBA1845; genus OFTM209. Next base: position 7,441 of record JBHHVM010000102.1, on the reverse strand, counting down.
GCAGGCCCGTGGGCGGACGCCGCACGTCTAGCCCATCTGGCTCGTTGAAGCGGCTTCCTTTTCTTTCGCCCGTCACCCATTGAATACCCCTGTCACAATGGCCGGGAACCCTTGCATGACAGGGGAAACATGCACGTATCGTGCCGTCGGGAAGATTTCACCTGGGGAATCCAGGTAGACTCGGGCCCGCCGCTACCCGAACATGCGCTGGATGTCCTGATAGGTCACGAACAGGAACGCGGCGATGATCAGCACCAGGCCGATCACCTGAGTGACAACCTGTGTCTTGATGCTGACCGGCGTGCCCTTGATCTTTTCGATGATCAAAAACACCATCAGGCCGCCGTCCACGATGGGCAGGGGCAGGAAGTTCAGCACCGCCAGGTTGGCTGAGATGATGGCCAGGAAGAACAGCAACTGATTGAACCCCACGCTGGCCACGTCGCGGCCCATCTTGACGATACCCACCGGCCCGGCAAGGTGTTCGACCCCTACCGTCCGGGTAAACACCATCCGCTTGATGGTCGTGTACACGTTCAGGATGAAATACGTCGTCTTGCGGGCCCCCACTTCGATGGCTTCGATCGGATTCGAGGTGCGAAAGAGTTTCCGGGCCTGGGAGGTCAGCACGTTGGGCTGATAGCGGACCCGCCCCAGCCAGGGATCGACCATGTCCGCGGTGATCTCCACCCGGGCCTCTTGCACCCGATCGGCCGAACCGGTCAGGTACCCGACGGTGACCGTTTTGCCCACGCACTGGGCCAGCTTCATCTTCAATCCGTACCAATTCCGGATCGACGCGGTTCGAGCCGAGCCTTTCACTTCCACGTCGACCGTCTCAGCCCCATCGACCGAAACGATGCTCGAGGCGACCGGTAGGCCCATCCGCGTCCGAAGAGAATGCGGAACGGCCACTTGATACCCGGCCGCTTGCCCGTCGGCATCGACGCAATCCAGCGTCACCGTCGTTCCGGCGTTCACGCGGAACTGCTCCACCAGATCGATCCAACTGTTTAGCGTCACCCCGTTGACCTTCTGGAGCACAGCCCCGGCTGGAACCCCGGCCACCGCCGCCGGTGACGGCCCATCGCCGATCGTTTCAACCGGTTGACCGATGCGCAACACGTCGTTGGCGATCAGCCTGAAACTCGCCTCGATGCTCGGAGCGCCGTTTCGCTTCAACAAACGCCGGCGCACCTTGGCCCGAATGGCCGTCTCGATCGGTGCGCCCTGCCCCGAACGCTGCACCACGATGGGGATGTCATTCTCGACGTAATTGTAGTCGTCCGGGCCCGGGCCGGTACGCTGGGTACACAGCTCGCGAATCGTCTGGGCGATCTGCCCGTAAGACGGGTAATCCACCGCCCCGATCCGCAAGATCACGTCGCCCGCCTCCAGGCCCGCCTTGGCAGACCGACCCTTGGGTTGCACAAAGTCAAAGCGCATCAGCGGCGAAAACCCCAGCACGCTGATCGACTTGGCGCTGGTGCGGTCGCTCGGCGAAAGCTGCAACGTTGGCCGAATCACCACCTCCACCCGCTGGGTCGGCGAGTCCGCGACCTCCGGATCCTCCGGGCGTTCCACGACCACCTTGGGCGACCGCCCCGGATCGTTGACCATCGCGTAATACATCTCGTTAGCGTTTTCGTCGGTGACCGCCTGCCCGTCGATCTCGACGATTTGATCGCCCGGTTTCGGCAAATCGGTGCGCTCCGGATCGAAGCCCAACGGCGCCCGCACAATGGTCCGGGTCACCGCTGGCCCCATGCCCACCATCAGCTTGCCCGGCTCATCCCGGATTTCCGGCAGCAACTTCAGGTGCTTGAGCCGGTCCCCGCGCAACACCTCAAAATCAAGCGGCACGTGCGGATCGCTCAGCATCACCGCCATGACGATCTCGTTAAACTCGTTGATGGGTTTGCCGTCGATGCGGACCACCTTGTCGCCGACTTGCAGCCCAGCCAGCGCCGCCGGGCTGTTGGGCTGGACCAGACCGACGTCCGGCACCACCACCTGCATGCCCACCATGTAGACGATCATGAACAGCAGCCCCGCGAAGATGACGTTCATGATCACCCCGGCACTGACGATCGCCATCCGGGCCGCGACCGATTTGTTGGCAAAGGACCGCGGGTCGTCCTTGGCTTGAAGCTCGCCGGTCGTATCGACCTCGAAATCCTCCTGCCCCAGCATCTTGACGTAACCGCCCAGCGGCAGAATGTTGAACCCGTAGCGCGTCTCCCCGCGAGTAAACCCCAACAGCTCCCGCCCGAAGCCGATGCAGAACTTCTCCACCCGCACGCCGGCCCACTTGGCCACCGCGAAGTGCCCCAACTCGTGGACGAAGATGACGGCGCTGAAACCCAAAACAATAAGCAGGTAAGGCCAAATCGCCTTGACCAACTCCAGTGGGGTCACCGCCAACAATCCATCCGACACCGACATCAACACATCGTGCATTTGGCTACCTCATCACGGGCCCAGCGGTCGGCTGCCAACAATTCCTCCAGGCACGGATCAGCCTGGGGACTGTGACGTTCCAACGCCCTCCTGGTAAAGCCCACCACCTCGCAAAACCGAATTTCTCCCGACCGAAACAGCTCCACCGCCGCTTCGTTCGCGGCATTCAGCACGGCCCCGGCCACGCCCCCTTGCCGCACCACTTGATAGGCCAGATCGATCGACGGAAACCGGGCCCGGTCAGGCTGCTCAAAGGTCAACTTGCCCAGGGCCACAAAATCCAATCGCTTCCCCGGGCAGGGCCGGCGCTGCGGATGCGTCAACGCATACTGAATCGGCGTCCGCATGTCCGGCTCACCCATCTGGGCGATGACCGACCCATCGCGATACTCCACCATGGCATGCACCACGGATTCCGGATGAATCAACACGTCGATGCAATCAGGCCCCAGCCCGAAAAGCCAGTGGGCCTCGATGATTTCCAGCGCCTTGTTCATCAACGTCGCGCTATCGATAGTGACCTTCGGCCCCATGTCCCACGTCGGATGATTCAACGCATCCTCGACCGTAGCGGCCGCCATCCGCTGGGCCGACCAGGTTCGAAACGGTCCACCCGAAGCCGTCAGGATGATCCGCTCCACTTCGTCGGCACGCCCAGCCCGCAACGCCTGGAAGACGCCCGAATGCTCGCTGTCCACCGGAACGATCTGGGCCCCACTCCGCTTGGCCAGCGGCATCAACAACTGCCCCGCCACCACCAGCGGCTCCTTGTTGGCCAGGGCCACCCGCCGACCCAGTTCCACCGCTTTAAGAATCGCCGGCAGACCGGCCACCCCGACCACAGCCGCCACCACGCAATCACATTCCACCGACCCGACCAGCTCCTCCAACGCCCCCGAACCGCTCAGGACTCGTGCGCCCCCATTGACGGCCGGCCGCAGCGCCTCGGCACAGTCCGCGTCCGCAATGGCCACCGCCGCCGGCTTCCATCGCCGGGCCTGCTCAGCCAACGCGTCCCAGCTCGACTGCGCCGCCAGCCCCACCACCTCATAATCCGACGACAGGCCGCCCAGCACCTCCAGGCAGCTTCGTCCGATAGAACCGGTGGAACCCAAAACAATGACGCGGGTACGCATAGACCCCTTTCGGATCTGCAACACTTCCCGACTCGACCTAGCCGATCAAAAGTACCGGATGATAGGGATACCCAGCCCACAGGACAAGCGTAGCCCCGGGCTCGTTTGCGGACCCCAATGACCCATCCTATAATGCCTTCCCAGCCAAGGAGCGGGTGCCCGCCATTCCAACCATGAATCGTGTATTGTTGTCCGCCAAGGTCTTTTCGGTCGAGCGACGCGAGTATCCCCAGCCAAACGGGGCTACCATCTGCCGGGACGTGGTGGTCCACCCGGGGGCCGTAACCATCCTGCCCCTGCTGGACGAGCATCGGCTGGTCATGATCCGAAACCGCAGGCACGTCGTCGAATGCGACCTGCTGGAATTGCCCGCCGGCACCCTGGAACCCCCCGAGACACCCGCCCAATGCGCCGGGCGAGAACTGCAGGAGGAAACCGGCTACCAGGCCGAAACCATCACCCCGCTGTGCGAATTCTTCACCACCCCGGGTATATGCACCGAACGGATGTGGTCGTTCACAGCCCGCAACTTGACCCAAACCCAGCAGCGGCTCGAAGCCGATGAACACATCGAGGTCTGCCTGCTGGACATCCAGCAAGTCCGGACCATGATGAAGCAGGGCCAAATACAGGACGGCAAGACCTTAGCTGTACTGGGAACCTTTTTTCTGAGAGCGCAGGACGCCTAAGCAACCATGGGTTGGCAGGATCGAGACTACGCCAGGAACGTCCCTCGTGGCGGAGCCAGTTACGCTTCAGCCTTTGGCGGACGCCCGGGCCCCCGCAGCATCGTCACCACGTTGATCGTCATCAACGTCGCCATCTGGTTTCTGTTTCAGCCGACCACGGCGCTTTACCGCCTAATGGCCATGCAAACCCAGGCCGTCCTGCACGGACAGATCTGGCGACTGTTCACCGCCCAATACCTTCACGCCGGCGGAACCCACCTGCTCTTCAACATGATCGGGCTGTACTTCCTGGGGCGAGCGCTGGAGCGCGTCTGGAGCCCCACGAAATTCGTCACCATCTACACCCTGGCCGGATTGGCCGGCAACTTGATGTTCATGCTGATCAGCGCCCTGGGCTGGTTCGGTCCCCTGGGGCAGATAGTGCCGCTGGTTGGCGCTTCGGGCTGCATTCTGGGGTTGCTCGGTGCAGCCGCCGTCATGTTTCCCCGGGCTGAGGTCTACGTCTATTTCCTGTTCCCCATCAAGATTCGCACAGCCGCGATAATTTTCGGGGCCCTCTACGCCCTCAACATCTGGCAACGCGGCGCCAACGCCGGCGGCGACGCCGCCCACCTGGCCGGAATGGCCTTTGGCGTCTGGTGGGCCGCCCGTGGCGAACGCTGGTGGGCCGGCCGCGGAGCCCGGACCTTCTCCAAGGTTGCCCGACCCTTCGCCGGCATCAAACCGGCCCGAAAATCCCCCTTCCAGCGAAAAATCGATACCCGTAAAGCCGACGCCCAACTCATCGACCGCCTGCTGGCCAAGGTCTACGACGGCGGCCTGCACAGCCTCACCCCCGCCGAGCGCCGCCAGCTCACCGAAGCCACCGACCGCCAACGCCAGGCCGAGCAGGCCGCGGGCCGGGTGGATCGGCTATAATCAACCAAAGGGCACCATGGGCCCCATCAGAACCTGTGGCCCAAAAAATGTGGCACCCAGGACGCATCGCGTCCTGCCAACCGGTGAATGTGACACCAAACATGTGGCACCGGTTTCCAACCGGTGAGAGGATGACAGGATCCAGACCATGAGTTACGGGTCACGCGCCTTAGACAACCCCATCAACTGGTCCTTCGGCATCGGACGCCTCTTCGGCATTCGCATCCGCGTACACTTGCTGTTCATCCTCGGCGCCGTCGTCATCCTGTTCGCCAATCTCGACGGCCAGGATCAACAGGGTTCGCTCCGCAACCTGGGCTACGGGGCCGGCACGCTGGGCATCCTCTTCAGCCTGGTCCTGCTCCACGAATTGGGTCACTGCTGGGGCGCCTGGCGGGTCGGCGGCCAAGCCGAAGAAATCCTCATGTGGCCCCTGGGCGGACTCGCCTCCGTCTCGGTCCCCCACACCGCCCGGGCCAACCTGATCACCGCCGTCACCGGACCCGCCGTCAACGTCATCGTCTGCATCGTCGTGGCCGGCATCCTCGTCGCCCTCACCGGGACCGGCGGGTCCATTCCCTGGAATCCCTTCGACGCCGCCGGCCCAGCCAAACTCGCCCGCACCGACGCCCAGTGGTGGCTGATGGTGCTCTTTCAGGTCAGCTACGTCCTGCTGCTATTCAACCTCGCCCCGGTCTTCCCGCTCGACGGAGGCCGGGTCCTGCAATGCCTCCTTTGGCCGTCCAAGGGCTACGGCGAATCCACCCGAATCGCCACCGGCGTCGGCATGGTCGGAGCCATCGGCTTCGGTATCCTGGCCATCATCACCGGCGCCCACCTGCTCCTGGCCATCGCCTTCTTCGGCTACATCACCTGCCACCAACAACGCCGCATGTTAGCCGCCAACGAGTTCAGCCAAGACAACGAGTTCGGCTACGACTTCTCCCGCGGCTACACCTCCCTCGACCAAACCACCGCCAAACCGCCCAAGCCCGGCTACTTCGAGCGGCGACGAATGGCCAAAGCCCTCCGCCAGGCCGAAAAAGAACGCCAACAACTCGAACGCCACCGCGCCCGAGTCGACCAAATCCTCGAGAAAATAAGCGAACTCGGCCCCGAAGCCCTAACCCCCCAAGAACGACAAGTCCTACAACAAGAAACCCAACGCCAACGAGCCCCCTTCGACACCCCCGATCAATAACCGCCACAATACGACAACGTCCCCGCCACCAACACCAATCGCCCACCAACCCACGTAGCGGCCGGCGCCTCGCCGGCCGTCTCACACGAGGACGCCGTCAACTCGTCAACAACACTCCGCCCTGGTGCGAGAATCCCTTCTCGCACCCCGCGCCCTGGTGCGAGAATCCCTTCTCGCACCCCGCTCAGAATAGACGCCAATGTCGTTTCCTCATTCGCGTTCATTAGCGGTTCTTCGCCTAGCCGAGCAGTTTTAGCCGTACCGGGTTGGTGCGTCGCCCCCGGCAGTACCGGTGGAGCAGCGCCGCAGCCCATCTCAAGGGCGAAGATGACAGGCTCGTTCACGCAGAGCCCTTGCTCGAGTTGACCGGCAATTGGAACAAGGTCCTCGCCATGCCGGTCGAGCCCCACAGCATCGAAAAGCTGCAAGCCCACCAACGCACGGGCCGCCCACTGGGCAATGAACGTTTCCTGGCCAAGCTCGAGAGGCGCCTGAATCGTGTACTGCGACCCCGTACCCCAGGACGCAAGCCCCAAAAACCTCGCCCAAAACGCGGGGGCCAGGAGATAGGTATGGTGTCCCCCGATTCTGCCATCTCGTTGTTTCTCGCGGGCAAGCGCACGCTCCGCCCAGCGTTGGCCGTCAGGCTCGTCGAGGGACTGGAGCGTGCGTTCGTGCGGAACGGATCGCGTCTCGATACCGCCTTCTTCACCAACGCCGCCAACGACCGGGCAGACGCATAAGCCCTTTGGCATCGAGGGGAAATGCAGACGCTTGCTACGACTTGCGGCGGTGTCGGCGGAATCTCCTGAGTTAAACAGCCGATTCGGCGACCGCGTCCATCATGAGGACGCGACGACTTCCAATGCGTGCCGTCGAGTGCAGCGTCACGATTAGCCGGATAGAACCGGGTCTATGTTGCCGCTGCAGTCGCGGCTTCGGCAGGAACCAGATGCTTCTGGATGGTCTCGATCAGCTTCGATCGGTTGATCGGCTTCCACGCGCTGTCATCGAAGCCCGTTTTGATGTACCGCTGC
>JBHHVM010000101.1:0-9537 GCA_046754265.1 Phycisphaerae bacterium | reverse complement strand
TTGGGCGTCGAGTTTCGGTGCAACACCCAAGTCGGCAAAGATATCACCTTGGACCAAATCCGCCGGGAGCACCAGGCCACCATCATCGCCGTCGGGGCCAAGCGCTCGCGGGCCTTGAAAGTCCCCGGCGGGCAAGGCCCCGGAGTTTTGGGTGGGGTCGAGTTTCTGCGCGACGTGGCCGTCCGCGACGAGTCGGATGAATCCACCTTGAAGCGTCTGGGCCGGCGGGTCGTGGTGGTCGGCGGCGGGAACGTGGCCTACGACGTGTCGCGCACCGTCATCCGCCAGATCGGTTACGACGTGTCCCGCAGCGCCCTGCGACAAGCCGATGTGCGCGAGGTCCATCTTTGCTGTCTGGAGAGCCTCGACGAGATGCCGGCCGACGACGTGGAGATTCTGGAAGGACACGAGGAAGGCGTGCAATTGCACCCCTCGCTGGGGCCCATGGAAGTGCTACGCGATGACACCGGGGCGGTCGAGGGAATCCGGTTCAAACGATGCACCCGGGTGTTCGACGAGACGGGCCGATTCGCGCCCCAGTTCGACGAGGGCCAGGTGACCACCTTCCAGGCGGATACGGTGGTCTGGGCGATCGGTCAGCGTCCCGACGTGACCTTCATCGAGCCCGGGTCGGGCATCGAGGTCGATGATGCGGGCCGAATTTCCCACCAGGCTGAGACGCTCCAAACCAGCGCCCTGGACGTTTTCGTATCCGGCGACATCGCCTACGGCACGCGGCTGCTGATCGACGCGGTGGCCAGCGGGAAGAAGTGCGCCCGCAGCGTGTACGCCCATCTGACCGGCCGGGCGTTGGAAACCCGGCAGGAGCTGGTTCAGGTCAACTTGCCCGATTACGCCCGGGAGCGCGACTACGAGAAGCTGCCCCGCGTCAACGTCCCCGCGCAGCAGGTGCAGGATCGCCTGCAGAGTCAGTCGGCCGTGGTGGAACGGGGTTTTGACGAATCGCTGGCGGTGACCGAAGCCTGTCGCTGCCTGGATTGCGGCGTCAACACGATTTTCGATTCGGATAAGTGCATCCTGTGCGGAGGATGCGCCGACGTTTGCCCGGAGTTGTGTCTGCAATTGGTTTCCTGCGACCGGTTGATCGGCCAGGAAGGGTTGGCTGAGGTGTTGCAGGCCCGCTACGGCCAAATCGATATTTCCGAAGTGTCAGCTATTGTCAAGGACGAGGAAAAATGTATCCGTTGTGCGTTGTGCGCCGAGCGTTGTCCGGTGGACGCCATCACCATGGAGCGGTTGACGTTCGACACCCGGTGGACGACGACCGAATGTGCCTCGACGCATTGAGGGAGGAACCGGTTCCATGACCGACCATCTTGAACAGGCTGAGCGATTCAAGGCCCCGGCCAGCCGGCGCGATTTTCTGGGGTTGGCCGCCGCCTGGTCGGCAGTGGTGGCCCTGGTCATGGCCTTGTTAGGGGCCATGCGGTTGCCCATGCCTTCGGTGTTTCCAGAGTCCGACTCGCGGGTCAAGTTGGGCAAGCCCAACCGTTTTGCGATCGGCTCAGCCACGTACTTTTCGCGCCATCGGGTCTGGCTGCTGCGCGACGACCAGGGGTTCTACGCCATCTCTTCGGTATGCACGCATTTAGGATGCGTGGCTGAGCGAGGCGACGACGGGCGGTTTAGCTGCCCCTGCCACGGCTCGAAGTTCGCCGCGGATGGAAGTTTGCAGGCCGGCCCGGCGCCCAAGGGGTTGTTGTGGTTGGAGTTGAGCGTGTCGCCCGAAGGCGTGCTGGTGGCGGACACGCTGAAAGAAACGAGTCAAGGAACCAAGCTGACGGTCTGACGCGGGACCGATTCGCGACCCGCCCGCCAAGGGGCGGGGCGGCAGGAGTTTTGGCTATGGCCAACGTCGACACCCCATCATCGACGGGCGAAACCCAACGGCGGGTCCGTCGCATCGGTGATCCCGGAGCCATGGGCGATTTCGCGTCCAACCTGGCAAAGGTGCCCTCCAACTTTCAACGGTCGCTGGTTCGGCACGGCAAGCCCACCTCCGACCGGGCCAAGTCGCAGACGGTGTTTAGCAATTTCTTTCTCCACGTGCTGCCGGTCCGCACCCACCGCCATTCGCTCAAGTGGGCCACGACGCTGGGGCTGGGCATCGCCTCGCTGGTGCTGTTCATTCTGCTGTGCATCACCGGCGTGTTGTTGATGGTGTACTACAAGCCGTCGGTGCAAGAAGCCTATGCGTCGATGCTGGACATTTCCGAAGTGGTGCCCACCGGCCGACTGATTCGCAACATCCACCGCTGGGCGGCCCACGGGATGGTAGCCCTGGTCATTCTGCACATGGCCCGGGCGTTCTATACCGCAGCCTACAAAGGCCACCGCCAGTTCAATTGGGTGGTGGGCATGTTGCTGTTCGTGCTGACGTTGGGTTTGAGCTTTACAGGCTACCTTCTGCCTTGGGATCAGTTGGCCTTCTGGGCGGTGACCATCGGGGCCAACATCGCCCAATCCCCGCAGGAGCTCACCGACGCTCTGGGCATCACGCAGTTCTTCGACGTGGGTCGAATGCAGAAGGAGTTGTTGCTAGGGGCCCATTACGTCGGACAAGAGGCGCTCATCCGGTTTTACGTGCTGCACTGCATGGTGTTGCCGGTTCTGACCATTATCCTGCTGGGGGTTCACTTTTGGCGCATCCGCAAAGACGGAGGCCTGACCAGGCCAAGCAGCGCGGACGCGGTGGACAGCCCCGCCCAGGCCCGGTCTGCCATCCCCACTCCACAGCTAAAGACCTATGGCTTGATGGGCCTGATGAAAGGCTCGACGCCCGCGGTCAACCTGGAGGTCCGCAACACGGTGACGACTTGGCCCAATGTGCTTTACGTCATTGGGGCGGTCACCATGGTGACGGTCCTGGTGATGGTGGCGTTGGGGTTTTTCTTCGACGCCCCGCTGGTGGCCCAGGCGAATCCGGAAGTACCGGAGAACCCCGCCAAGGCGCCTTGGTACTTCCTGGGGTTGCAGGAGTTGGTGTCCTATTCAGCCTTCATGGGCGGTGTGGGGATACCGGCCATCGTGGTCCTGGGGTTGGCCCTGGTGCCGTACCTGGACCGTGAGAAGGAGGACGTGGGCATCTGGTTCAGCGGGGCCCAAGGCCGGCGGGTGGCCCTGGGAAGCGCCGTCTTCGCCGCGGCGGCTGTGGTGGGCATGTTGTGGTTTACGGTGTCTTGCGGCTGGCTCCGAAACTGGGAAGCGACCCGAGATGTGCCGCAAATTGTCATTACGCTGTTTAACCCGGGAACGGTTTTCGTACTGCTCTTTGCCGGGTGGTCCATCGCCACGGTGAAGGTGACCAGTTCGACGCGCATGGGGGCCATCGCCCTGTTTACCTGTTTCCTGATGGCGTTTGTTATTTTGACGTACTTCGCCACGGTGCATCGAGGCCCGAACTGGGATTTCTATTGGAGTCAGGCCGACTGGCCCGTGCATTGAAACGGGCTGTCCGGGGCGCTGCCCGACAGGATCAGCCATAGCGGGAACGCAAAATGGATCCACGAGAAGTGAGATGGATGAAAGTGGTGCTGCTGGTCAGTTCACTGGCCTCGCTGGGGCTGTTGAGCTTGGCTGCGTATCGCGAAAACATCACCGGGCAGTGGCGGCAGTGGCAGAGCACCTATCGCGAGTTGCTCGTGGCCCAGGCCGGCGATGAGCGCGCCGGGAAGGCGGCGCGGGGGTTTGCCGTCGAACACAAGCAACTCTATCTGCCCGAGTTGGACCGCATCGATCGCTGCGCGACGTGCCACCTGGGGGTGGAGAACCCAGCCATGGCCCAGGCGGCCCCACCTTTGCGTACGCATCCCGGGCCGCTGCTCAAGCACCATCCCAGCGAGAAGTTCGGCTGCACCATTTGCCATCAGGGCAACGGGCGGGCCATCGTCAAGGCGGCTGCCCACGGATGGCAGGACGACGGCTCGCCCTATCCCCATGCCGAGACGCCGCTGCTGCGCGGCGACGCGGTGTACACCAGTTGCGGGCGGTGCCACTACGAAGTCGATCTATACGGCGGGCAGGCGGACCTGTTTGCCGTCGGGGAAGACGAGTCAGCCAGCCCTTCTTCCGCCGAGAGCATCAAGCAGGCCGAGCTTGAGCTGGGCCTACCCGGCGCTGCCTACCTGGCCGACGCCAAGCAGCTCGTGGTCCAATCGGGTTGCTTGGGCTGTCACAAATATCGTGGGCGCGGCGGTATCCTGGGCCCCGACTTGACCTACGTGGGTGACAAGACCAGGCACGATTTCGATTTTACGCGCGTCAAGGGCGAGCACACCGTCGAGCAGTGGTTGGTCGAGCATTTTCTAGAGCCCGCCCAAGTCTCGCCCGAGACGTTGATGCCGGATATGGGGCTTTCGGACGCCCAGGCGCTGGAGCTAGCCCGCTACATGATGGGGCTGCACCGCAAGAGTGCCCCAGCCAGTCATCGACCCAGGCCTCGCGAGTTACAGGGTCAGGCTGAACCGGTGCGCGGCCAAACGCTGTACAGCATGTTTTGCTCGTCCTGCCACGGGGCCGACGGCCATGGCACCACCATGCGGGCGGGGCTTTGGCCCGTCGACGCCGATCCCTGGGGCCATCAGTGGGATGCCACCAACGTGGTGGTCGAAACCCGCGGCCAAGTGGACGTGACGGTCCCTTCGCTCAACCACCCCGACACGTTGGCGGTAGTCAGCGACGATTACCTGCGGCGAATCATCTCGACGGGTCGGGGCGGCACCAAGATGATCGGTTGGCTGGATGAGGGCGGTCTGAGCGCCGATGAAATCACGCTGCTGGTGGATCACATACGCGGGTGGCAGCCCCCGGCCCAGGACGTGGGGGCCATCGCTTCGACGCGGGGCGACCCGCGGGTCGGCGGAGCGCTGTTTCGAGCCAACTGTGCTTCGTGCCACGGTGCCGACGGCGAGGGCGGCATCGGCAACACCTTGAATTCACCTACGTTCCTGGGCGTGGCCTCGGACGCGTTCATACGCGATACGATCATCAACGGGCGATCCAACACGGCTATGCCCGCCTGGCGCAAATTCGACGGCCGGGAAATCAGCGATCTGCTGGCCTTTATCCGTCGATGGCAACCCAAGCGGAGTGACATCAAGTCGGCATTGGCCCTGTGTGAGTCGGGCCAGCCGCCGGACGTGTCAGCCGAGATTGGCAAGACGCTGTACAAAGCCAACTGCGTCATGTGCCACGGCCTGGACGGCGGCGGCGATTTGGGCCCGTCGCTGAACACGCAGGCTTTCCTGACGGCGGTTGGAGACGACTTCCTGGTCGAAACGCTGATCGAAGGCAGGCCCGGGACGGGGATGCCGTCCTGGCGTCATCTGTCCAACGAAGATATGGCTTCGATCGTCGGCTATCTGCGCACCTGGCAGCATGAGCCGAGCAAGTCGGACCAATGGCGGACAGCCGACGTGCCACGGGGCGACTGGGATGCCGGACGGCACTTGTTTTCCGGTATTTGCGCAGCCTGTCACGGTGCCGAAGGGCAGGGCGCCACCGGTCCCCAGTTGAACAATCCCGTCTTCTTGAAGTTGACGACCGACGCCATGCTGCGTGAATGGATCACCAACGGCAAGCGCGGCACGGAAATGCTGGGCTTCCGCAAGGGCGGTCAGGGTGTGGCGGAACTGACCGAACGGCAGATCGAAGACATCGTGGCCTACCTGCGCCTGTTGGAGCGGCAGGACGAAACCGCCATCGCCCGGGTGGCCAAGTCGCCCCATGGTCGGCCGGAGCGGGGGGCGCCTATTTATGCCGCCAATTGCTCGGGATGTCACGGCCCGCAAGGCCAAGGTGCCAGCGGACCGGCACTGGCCAACCCGGAGTTTCTGCGTTTCGCCTCGGACGGGTTTTTGATGGCCACCATGGCCCTGGGGCGCGTGGGCACCGAGATGCGCCCGGTCAAGCGCGGCCCGCAATCCATCCTGGGCCTGACCAGCGACCAGATCAATGACGTGGTGGCCCTGCTGCGCTCCTGGGAATACGCCGCGCCGTTCGGCGGCCCAGGCCAACTGCAGATACCCCACCGCCACGTGATTCCCTGGGACCTGGCCCGGGGGGGCGTGCTCTTTGAATCCAACTGCGCCGGCTGTCACGGCACCGAGGGCAAGGGCTCCTGGGCTCCAGAACTGAACAACGACGGCTTCCTGGCCGCCGCGACCGACGGGTTTCTTCAGGCCACCATCATTCGGGGCCGACACGGCACAGCCATGCGACCGTTCGGGAAGGGCGGCCAAGGGCTGGTGGACCTGACCCCCCAGGATGTGGACGACGTGGTGGCCTATATTCGGCAATGGTCCAATTCCGCCCCGTCTGCCATGACCATCCCGGCGTCCCGATCTTTGCCGGAGGCCCAACAAGCTATTAATCAGCCGACCGGTGCCCAAAAGCGGCACGCGGTGGCGTCGAATTCCAACCGTGATCCCGAACAAAAGCCCCTGTTGCTGTCGGCCCGCCGTTCGGAAGGAGATTGATCGATGAGTACCCGTGACACGAAACCGTCACCCCAACCGGAAGAACCCCCCTGCACCATTCACCGTCAGGTCAAAAATGGCAAGCCCTTCGACCGGCGCCAGTTCCTGCACATGGCTGCCGGGACCGGGGCTGCCGTGGCGGCCACCACCCTGCTGCCCGAGGAGTTCATCCAGGCCCAGGCAGCCCCACCGACCGGGCAAACCGCCGGCGGCGGCGTGCAACTGCTACAGGCGGCCTGCCCCTACTGCGGAGTGGGCTGCGGCACGCTGATTAAGGTGGCCAACAACAAGGTGGTGGGCATGGTGCCCGACAAGAAGCACCCCACCAACCGCGGCATCCAGTGCATCAAGGGCCTTAACGCCCACGAGCCTATCTACCGTGACCGATTGACCAAGGTGCTGGTCCGCCGGGACATGAGCGATCCGCTGCGAGGACACGTCTCGGAAAGCAAGGGGCGCTTCGACGACGACGTGTTCCGCGAGGTCAGCTATGAAGAGGCTGAGGAGCTGGTGGCTGAGCGCATCGCGGAGATCATCGAGAAGAACGGCCCAAACGCTATTGGCCTGAACGGTTCGGGCCAGTTGACCATGGAGGCCCAGTGGATCGAAAACCTGCTGATGAAGGGCGTCATCGGCAGCAATTCCATCGAGGCCAACGCCCGCATGTGCATGACCTCAGCCGTCACGGGGTATTTCCATTCGTACGGGTCCGACGCCCCGCCCACCAGTTATGAAGATATCGAGGAGGCTGACTTCATCACCTTCTGGGGTCACAACGCCCGAGAGGCACACCCGATCTTGTTCTGGCGCGTGGCGGACCACAAGGCCAAGCACGACATCCCCACCTCGGTGGCCGACCCCCGCAAGACCGGGACGGTCATCGGCCTGGAAGACATCAACCCCCGCAACAGTCACCACATCCAGACCTTGAACGGGGACATCAGCTACCTCAACGCCATCGCCCACGTGTTGATGAAGCGCTATCCGCAGGCGTGCATGTCCGACGAGTGGATGGAGGCGCACACCAACGGCTGGAAGGACTACCGCGACGGCGTCTTGCAGCGCTACTCACCCGAACAGGTGGTCGAGCGCCTCAAACGCTTGGACCATGGACGGGTCACCGTCGAGACGATCGAAAACGTCGCCCGCACCTGGGCTGAGGCGTCCATCAAGGGTCGCCAACGGGGCCGGGGCGGCGTGCTCAGTTTTTGGGGCATCGGCTACAACCAGATGCTTCACGGACAGCACAACACCATCAGCATCATCAACCTGCACCTGCTGACCGGCAACGTGGGTCGCCCCGGTTGCGGCAGCCATTCGCAGACCGGTCAACCCAACGCGATGAGCGAGCGGTTGATGGGCGGGTTGACCGGCCGGCTGCCGTTTAATCAACCGCTAAAGAACAAGGCCTGGCGCCAACACATGGCCGACGCCTGGCGCGTCCCCGAAGCGCGGCTGGCCCAAACGTCCACCCTGCCCAACCCCGGCATGGTGCTGGGCATGATGGAGCGGGCCCTCAAGGGCGGGCTGGATGCGATGTTCTGGATGTACACCACCCACGTTCACCTGCCCGACTTGGAGACGCTGGTCCGACCGGCCATGACCCGCATGTTCTGCGTGGTGCAGGACATCTACCGCCACGCCCCCAACAACCTGTACGCCGACGTGATCTTCCCTGCTGCGACTTGGGGCGAATGGACCGGCGGGACCTACATTCAATCCGAACGGCGCATCTACATCTGCGACGGCACGCGAAACCCGCCGCCCAACTGCCGCCCCGACATGGACATGGCCATCGACAAGGGACGGGTCTTGGCACAAAAACTGGGTTTGGATGTCGACAAAATCTTTCCCTATAAGAAGACGATCAAAATGGGCAACGGCATCATGGCCTACGACCCCGAAGACATTTTCCGCGACATCGTGGCGGCCAGCAAAGGCTCCGACGCGGACTTGACCGGTATCCAGGAGGTCGAGCTGAAGGACGGCACAGCCCCCTACGATCAACTGCGCACCTTGCGCGGCATTCAATGGCCCGCCCCGACCTACAAAATTGCCAAAGCCGGCGGCACACCGCGGCGCTATCTGGGTCAAGAGGGCTGGGCTGGGCAACCCTACGGGGATTTCCGCCACAAAGACGGCAAAGCCAAGTTCAAACTCTGCGAACAGGACTACACCAAGCTCGACGCGGTGACGCAGCGCCTGATGCAATACGGCGACAAGCGCAAGCCGGGCCAGGGACCCTTCCTGATCGACGACCTGGCCACCGAAGGGCCCAACAAGGGCAAGCCCAGAATACTCGTCGAAGCCCGCGATGCCGGGTTGGTGCCGGAACTGCCCCATCTGGACGCCTACGCCGATACCAGCCTGAACCTGGACGACCACAAGCAGCAGGATATCTACCCGTTCTGGTTGGGCCTGGGCGTGGTCTACGAGCACTTCCACACCGCCAAGACGATCCGCGGAGCCACCACCCTCAAGCTGGTGCCCGAGCAATACGTGGAAGTCAACGCCGACGACGCCAAGCGCTTCGGCCTCAAAGACGGCCAACAGGTCCGATTGGTGTCACGGCGTGGCAGTTACCAGGCCCGCGTGACCGTGGGCCAGCAAAGCATGATCCGACCGGCCCGCACCGAGGTCCCGCCGGGGTACATGTTTAGCCCCTGGAACCTGTCGGTGGCCGACAGTGCTGACCCCCGAAAGAACAAATGGTTGGTCAACGCCGTCAGCCATCGGGCCTGGGACCCGGTCAGCGGCCAATGCGATTACAAGAAACTGGCGGTCCGCATCGAGGTGATCTAAGCCCGTGTCGTTGACGCGTCGAGAATTCGGTAAGCAGGCGGCTGCGATAGGCTTGGCGGTCGGAGGTGGCGGGTTCATCGCGGGCTTGGGCGATCCGAAAGGCACCGAAACACCCGGTCCGTTGCGCCCACCGGGATCGCTGCCCGAGGAGGAGTTCGCCTCCACCTGCATCCGTTGCCTGCGCTGCGTCGATGCGTGTCCCTACCACGCCCTGGTCTCCATGCGACCCGGGTCGGCC
>JBHHVM010000100.1:0-9562 GCA_046754265.1 Phycisphaerae bacterium | reverse complement strand
CGATCGTTGCAGCGGAACCGGATTTCGTATTCGACGGAGCGCTCGCCGACCTTGGTGACTCGCAGGTGGCATTCCAACGTGTCCTCGAAGCGGGCCGGTTGGTGAAACTCGCAGGCCACGCTCTTTCGAGGCCAGGAGATGTGGGCATCGCCGTCGGGCATGACCACCTTGAGACCCAGCGACCGCCAGAAGGCGTGCTCCACTTCCTCCATCACGCGGAAGAAGTTGGAAAAATGCATCACGCCTGCCAAGTCGGTCTCGGCGAAGGTGACGGTCCGGGTGGTGGTAAATCCCGTGGCCATGGTCGCTCCGGCTAGAAAAACTTGTCGAGGGTCGCAGCCGACGGAGGCCTGCTGACCAGCGAGACCAACACCAGGGCCAGCGTCGAACAGGCCATGATGGTCGCCACCGGCATCATGCCGTAAAAGAGGAATCCGCGCTGGGCCCCGTAGCCGCTGGCGGCGAACAACCACAGCCAAACCCCCGCCGCCGTCAACACGCAGGCATAGGCGCCCGCCTTGGTGACGCGCTTCCAATACAGGGCGGCGAAGACCAGTGGAAACAGGCTGGCAAAACCGCTGAAACACCACACCGCCAGCGTAAACACGCTGCCGGGCCGGGTCTGGGCCAGCAGATACGTCACCACCACGATGAAGACCACAAACAACCGCCCCACCAGCACTTTCTGGCGGTCGGTCAGCCTGTCCTTTTGCAGATAGTGCCCCACGATGTCATTGGTGAAGATGCTGCCGATGCACAGGAACTGCGAATCCAGCGAAGACATGATAGCCGCCAGAATCCCGGCGGTCAGCAGCCCCCCCAGGACCGGGTCGGTGAGCTTCTTGACCAGCAAACCCAACACGGCATTGGGATTGCTGAATCCGTAGGGAATCACCGGTTTGTCGCCGATCATGGCGGACGTCGCCCAGGCCCCCACCAGCACGCAGGGCACCCAGACAATCATGATCAAAAGAGGATGGGCGATCACCGACAGTTTGAAGGAATTGGCCGACTTGGCTGTCAACCAGTGCTGGAACAGGTGGGGAAACATGCCCACGCTAAGGGGGATGAACATATAGCTTAGAAAGTGGATCTGGCTGATGCCGTGCGGTTCGACGGCTTGCTTGGGTTTTGGACCCTTCTGTAGTTCAGGTTTGCCCTCCCAGGCGGCCAGGCGCTTCTGGTACACGGCCTGGTCGGCGTGAAAGCGGGTCAGGGGGTCGTCGTCCCGAACCGTGCGCCGAAGTTTGTCCGGGTTGTACTTCTGGACCATGGCGGTGGCCTGTTTGACCCCGCCCAGCTTGTCGGAAATGACAAGAAAGGTCACCAACCCCAGAACGATAAACACAATGGTCTGAAAAGTATTGGCCCAGGCCGTCCCGCGCACGCCGCCGAAGAAGACGTAGATTAACACGATGATGCAGATCAAGGCTGAGCCGACTGCAAAAGGCACCGCCCCTTTGGCCACGGCCGTGGGCCCGGCACCCGAACCGGCAAACAGGCCCGGCAGCGCCCCAGCGGTGACTTTTTCGATGGTCACCCCAGCCCCCATCACGCCGATCAGCAGATAGGGCACCACCAGCCCCACCAGGATGGGGAACAGCACCAGCCCGATCCCGTTGGACTCGAAGCGGTCGCGAAAAAACTGGATCTGGGTGATGTAGCCGTAGCGGCTGCCGAAAGACCACAGCTTGATGCCCACCAGAAAGAAGCAGGCCGAGTGGATGATCCCCGACCAGGAAGCCATCATGCCGTACACGCCGATGCCGGTCTTGAAAGACTCGCCGGTCGATCCGATCAGGGCAAACGCGGTCATGGTGGTGCCAAACAGCGACATCAACAGGACGAACGATCCGATGCCCCGCGACGCCAGAAAATAATCCGTGGCCGTGCCCTTGAAGACCCGGCTGCTGAAGATGCCCAAGACCAGCAGCAGGGAGAGATAGGCGAGGATAATGACAAGCTGGGTCACGAGTGGGGACCTCCTGACGCGGCCGAAGCGCCGCCGTCTGCGGAAGGGTCGTCGTGCAAGGGCCAGCAATAGCGGACGGCCAGCGCCCAGCCCAGGCCCGCCAAGACCGACACGCCTGCGTGATAGGCCAGCCCGATCGGCAAAAAGCCCAGCACCAGGGTGTCCGAGTCGTCCCACCACCAAAAATCCTGATGGGCGATCACCAACAGGATAATGAAGCCGTAGACCGCTTTTTTCATGGGTTCACCGGGTTCGGGGCCGAGCTGATGGGCTCGGGCAAATCGACGTGGCCTCGCATGGGTTCAAACACTTGGGCCACTTCATTGTTGAAGACGTCCCCGATCAGGATGCGCACGATGTGGTCGGCAAATTGGGGATACTCGCGGACGAATCGGCCTATGGAAAAGCTCGGGTCGTAAAAGGCGTACACCAACCGGGCGATGGACTGCAAGCCGTCCAAAAGGTCCGGCACGTAAGTCCCCAGCGTCGGGCCGGACACGTCGTTTTGAACGAGCCCTTGGTGAATGGCGTCGGCGGCCATCTCGCCACTCTTCAAGGCCATCATCACGCCCGACGAGTAAACCGGATCCAAGAACCCGAAAGCGTCGCCCACCAAGACCCACCCGTCGCCGGTCAATTGCTTGCAGCGATAGGTAAAGCCGCTGGTGACATAGACCTGGCTGACTCGTTGGGCATCGGCCAGTCGGCTGGAGATGCCCGGGCAGTTCTGGATCTCTTCGTGCAACGTCAAGGCGGGGTCATCGCCCCGACCGGCGCACAGATCCCCGGGTTCTCCGACCAACCCGACGCTCACCATGTCCTCAGCCAAGGGGATGAACCAGAACCAGCCGTCCAGGGCCGGCGTGCGGATGATGATGGTCCCGCCGGCGCCCTTGCCGGTTTCCAGCCGGGCCCCTTTGAAGTACGCATAGATAGACGCGTTGCGGAGTTTCGGATCGGGGGTGCGCAAATCCAGTTGATGGCCCAGCAACGACGATTGCCCGGTGGCGTCCACCACCACCTTGGCGGGGACGTCCCGGGCCTGTTTGCCGAAAAGCGCCTCCACGCCGACGGCACGGTCAGCCTGGAACAGCACTTTGCGAATCCGGACACCCTGACAGACCTCTACGCCGTTCTCCGCGGCGTTATCCAACATCATCTGGTCGAAGCGATCCCGAGTGACCTGCCAGGTCACCGAATGCTCAGCCGGGTCCCGATCGGTAAAATGAAACGGCTGAGACTCGTTCCCCGACGCGGAGACAAACTGCACGCTTTGTTTGCGGGGGAAATCGCTCTGCTTGAGCTTATCCAACAGGCCCAGGCGCTGGAGCGTGAAATAGGTTTGGGGCATCAGCGATTCGCCGATGTGATGGCGCGGGAAGCGGTCCCGCTCCAGCAACAGCGTGCGGTGCCCTTCCCGGGCCAGCAGGGTGGCCGCCGTGCAACCGGCGGGTCCACCCCCCATGACCACACAATCGTAGGAATCGTGCCGGGTCATGTCGCCGACGGCATGCCCCCTTTGCGGTCGGTGACCACCTCCAGAAGCTCGATGGCCGCCTCGCTGTTGCAGTGAATAGTGCCGATCCGGCCAAAGGCGGTTTCCGGCGGCGGGTCGCTGAAGCAGAGCAGCAAACCGCAGCGCTGGGTGAACCGCAGGTACCAGCGGGGCTCGATGCGGCGCAGGATGTCGTGGTCGATCAGAATGTCGCCCAGGGGCTTGTCGCGGTCTAGTATCTCGGTCCGCACGTCGGCGGGCACCTTGTCGAGGTTGAGGCGGACGATACCCACTTCCACGATCATGTCGGACGCACCGGCCAATAGGACGATCTCGCGCCGATAGATGTTGTCCTCGATGTGTTCCTGCAAGACGCGCAGGCGCACCGGCTGGCCGTGATATTTTTCAAGCCGCACGGTCATGTGCTCGTTGTGGACCAACAGCTCGGCATACGGTTCGGGAACCTGCTCAGCCGAGATGGGTTCCGGGTTGGCCAGGGCGGCTGCTTCGTCCAGCAGCCCCTCGCAAATGTGACTCAACGCCTGCATGGGTGTGTCGAATTCCAAGGCCGATTCCCTCTTGGAAGACTGGCTCTAACAAATGCTGCGGTGCTGCGCTTCAAAAAAGCAAGGCAGCAGGGCGTCCACACGGAGCAGCCCTTTTCGCGTCAGGCTAACCTGATCGCCCTGTATTTCACAGTGCCCCTCGCGTCGCAGGGCCCCGAAGGCCTCGCCGAAGGTCGCCATGATATCCCGGCCGAATTTTTGACGGAAGTAGCCGGCGTTCACGCCCCCGGTCTTGAGCTGCAGGACCAACTCGCGGATCAACAACTGACCCGGCGTGGGAACCAGGCCCCGGGCCACGGGCAAGTCGCCCTGCTGGATCTTGCCCACGTAGTCATCCCACCCAGCCGCGTTTTGATAGTGGACCCCGGATACGAAGGAAAACGAAGAAACGCCCGTGCCCACCATGTCCGCTCCGTGCCACAGCGCGTCGCGGTAAATGAACGACGATCGATCGGACGGCTTGACCAGGGTGTAGGCCCCCGACACCTGGTAGCCGTGTTGCCCGAAAAGGTCCATGGCGTGATCCACCCAGGCCCGTTTGGTGGCCCAGTCCGCCACCGGGCTTTGTCCGTTGTTTTGCCGGGCCTGCCTGGAAAACTCCGTATTGGGCGGCAACTCCATCTGATAGAGGGTCACGCTGTCGGGGTCCAGGGCCAGGGCCTTGTCCACCGTGTCGCGCCACTTGGCGTCGGTGTCCCCCACCATCCCGGCAATCAGGTCGATGTTGAGCTGGTCGAAACCGACCTGCCGGGCCCATTCATAAGATCGAAGGATTTCAGGGGACTTATGGGCCCGCCCGTTGACCTCCAGGACCTCGTCGTCGAAGTGTTCGACCCCCAGGCTTAACCGGGTGACGCCGATCTGCTTGATGGTTTCGAGTTTGCCCTTCCGAAGCGTTCCCGGCTCGCACTCGAAGGTGACCTCTTTGGCGCTGCTCCAGGTCCAGTGCTCGGTGATGAGGTCTACCAGACGGGTCAGTTGGGCGCTGCTCAGGTACGACGGCGTCCCTCCGCCGAAATAGACGAACTCGAATTGCCGACCGTCGAAGCAGGGTTTCTGGGCGTAAAGGGCGATCTCAGCCGCCAGGGCCTGGATGTATTCATCCACCTGGCGCGAGTTCTTGTCGGTGTAGACCCGGTAGTAGCAGAACTTGCAGCGCTTGCGGCAAAACGGGATATGCAAATACAGCCCCAACGGGCTGGAACCGGGCGAATTGGCCTCGGCTGGCGTGTCCAGGACCGCCAGGGCGTCCGGGACCTGGTCGGCCGTCCACGCCGAAAAGGGCGGATAGTTGGCCACGAAATAGCTACCTACCTCCGTTGAGGCGTCGTCGTCTTTAAGGATATCAAGCTGCATCGAAAAGGGTCACCATCACGCCTAGCTCATCCCGGTTCGTCGGGGCCTGGCCGGTCGATCCAATCGTGTGGCACCGGTTTTGAAACGGGGAAAAAACCGGTTGAAAACCGGTGGCACACCCAAAGCCTCTGTTCTGCAACAGGCCGCAAGCCGGCCGGTTTTCCCTACGTCCGACCCGATCCTCCTGCCGGGACCAGACGCCCATTCATTTGCTGCCAAACCCAATTTCGCCCCAAGTGGGCTAGCCTCCCCGTCAGTTTAGCGGAAGGCCTCCCAACTGTCCCCCAATCGCTGTAAGAATCTGTCAAGAAAGCAGTTGGGCGCATGGGCCCCGGTCGTGAAAGGCGCCGGGACGGTCTTGATAGAGTCGGTCAATCCAGGGCCAGGCGATAGATGCCAAGGAGTTCCTCGGCGGCCACGGGTCTGGGGTTGAAGCCGGCCGTCCACTGTTGGGCAGCCAGGTCGGCCAGTTCGGGCAGGGCACTTTCGGGGACGTTGAGTTTGCCCAGTCGAGCTTGCAGACCGGCGGTTTGAAGGATCGCTTCGATACGCTGGGCCAGTTGTTCGGCGTCGTCGTGCAGGTCGGCATAAGGATTGTGGCCGTTGCCGGCGTTAAAGCGCACCACGGCTGGCAGCATGGCGCCGACGGCTTGGCCGTGGGCGATGCCGAAGCGGGCGGTCAGCGGGTTCGAGCAGGCATGGGCAGCCCCGAGCATGGATTCTTCGATGGCAGCCCCAGCCAAGTGGGCGCCGAGCAACACCTCAGCCCGGGCTCGGGCGTCGGTCGGATGGGTCAACGCAGCCGGCAACGAGCGATCCAGCAGTTGCCAGGCCAGGCGCGAGAACTCGCGGGACATATCGTTCCGCCGAGTCGTAGCCGACGTTTCGACGGCATGGGCCACCGCGTCGATCCCGGCCGCCGCCGCCACGGCTGGCGGTTGGGTCAAGGTCAGGTCGGGATCCAGAATGGCCACCCGCGGGCGGAGCCCACCGTCGGTCGGCAGGCGCCGGTCGCCGCAGGCCATTTTTTGATGCGTGACCGGGTCGCTGATTAAAGCGAAGGACTGGGCTTCGCTGCCGGTCCCCGCCGTGGCGGGGATCAGGATCATGGGCAGCATGGGGGCTTGGGGTTTATTCTCGCCCCAATAGTCGGCGATCTGCCCGCCGTTGGTCAGGATCAGGTTGATGCCCTTGGCGCAGTCCATGCTGGAGCCGCCGCCCAGGCCGATGATGGCGTCGATGTCATGCTGCCGGGCCAGGGTCACGCCACCGGCCACGTGCCGGGTGGTGGGGTTTTCGCGGGCCCCGTCGTAGACCGCATAATGGGCACCGGCCTGTTTGAGCGACCGGGTGGCCCGTTCCACGTGGCCGGCTGCTACGATGCCTGGGTCTGTCACCACCAGAACGCACCGGTATCCGACTTCCATCACGATCGGGCCCAGTTGCGATTCTGTGCCCGCCCCGAAAATGACCCGCACCGGGGAATGTTGCAGACAGTCGGGGATTGAATTCTGACCATGGATCATGCAGCCGACTCGGTTTGGAAAGCGCGTTGCCGATAGAGGTGCTCGAAGAGGTTGCCTTCGTGAGGTTGGTCCCAACTGATGCGGTAGGTGGGAATGACCCCGATGTTGAGCCGATCGACGTTGGCGGCGTTCATCAGCGCGGTCGTGAAGGGCTTGTCGGCCGTGATGGCTGAGACCACCAGCGACGGACCCATGGCCCCGGGTATGTCAGCCGTGGGACATTCCACCACAGCCGCGAAGGGGAACAGGTATTCGGTGTTGGCCAGGGCGTGTTGGCGATCGCCGCACCAAACCACCGTGGGCAGTAACCAAGCCAGCCCGTCCTTCTCGACCAATCGCGACGAGCCGCGGACCCGCTCGGTCAGATCGACGGCGCTCTCATCGCGCAGGCACTGGTCGATCAGGGCGTCGATGCCCCGGGCCACGGCCGGGTTGGCGAAGGCGGCGATCTGGGCCTCGGGGTCCTGGGCGGGCAAGGCCTTGATTTTGGCAAACCGCTCAGCCAGCGCTTGGGCGATGACTTGGCCGTGCTTGGGCGTCCAGACGCCCGAGGCGTTGATGCAGCTGCGACCCCCGTTGGCCAGGATCGACGAAGCGATGACGTCAAGGTGATCCTGCCAGTGTTCAGCTGCGTCGTCGCCCAGGACCACCTTGCTGTAGCCGGGCCCGTGAAGTTCGACGGCGGGATCGTTCTGGTAGGGGCGAACCGTCGCTCCGCCGCCGAACAGCATGGACCGATTCACGCAACGCAGCAACTCGCCCGCCCCGGCGTGATCGGTGGGATAGAACCCGAAGGCTTGGGCTGGGGCACCGGCCGCGATGAACGCTTGAATAATGCGCCACGGGGTCCAGGGTTCTTCGCGTCCGGGCTTGAGCACGATAGGGGCCTTGAAGACAAAGGCTGGCACCCATAGAGAGTGTACGCCGGGTGAGTTGCTGGGCAGGACAGCCCCGAAGATGCGGCCCTCACGAAAATAGCTCAACGTGCGGTCGCCGTCTTGGCCGAATCCGGTATCCAGGATGGTCAGATCGAACCCGCGGGTCAAGCCGGTGACCACCTGGGCGATGTCGTCCATGACCTGGTGAATCTTGGCCGCGTTGTTGCGGCAATACGTCATGGGCATACCGGTGGTGGCGGAGAGCTGGGCAATGTAATCGTCGAAGGATTGCTCGGATTGGCCGATGGGCAAGTTGGCAGTCATGAACAACTGGGCGGCCTTGCGGCAAATGGCCATCAGCTCGGCGATGGTGAACCGCTCCAAAACCGTGTCGTCCATACGGCCGATATCCCGGGCCGGCAGCCCGCTGTTGGCCTGGCTGACCTGGGCCACGACTTGGCCGGTGGCATGATGGAGCAGGTCGATCTTCTCGACGCTTTCGTAGCGTTGGCCGTGCCTTAGAATGGGTATGTGCAGCATCGCAACGCCTCGTGTTCCAGGCTCCGGGGCCCGATTTGCCCCCAGGTACCTGCTGAGGATAATATAGGCTCGAATCCCCGCCAAGGGTATAATCACCGTCGGAGGCCTGACATGATCGTACGAGTGACCCCATTTCTGGAGCGATCCGCCTGCTATCGCGGATTGCGAATGACAGCCAGGCAATACCTGCAACTGGAAGAGGACGAGGTCAGATACGAACTCGTCGACGGAGTGGTTTGCATGTCGCCAAGCCCGAACTGTGCCCATCAGCAGATAGGCGCCCAAATCTCGTGTCAGATTGGCATTTATCTCGACGCCAACCCCTTGGGGCATGTCATGCATGAAATCGACGTGAATCTGGACGACGATTTGGTCTACCGGCCTGATGTGGTATTCGTTGCCAAGGGGCGGGTTTCTCCAGATGCGAATTACATCACGGGCCCACCTGATCTAGTCGTCGAAATCATTTCCGAATCGTCGCGCCGCTACGATCGAGAGACCAAGAAAGACGACTATGAGCGTTGCGGCGTGGGCGAATACTGGCTGATTGATCCAGGCCTCCACGCCATGACGTTCTACCGCTTGGTCGATGGAAAATACGTGGAGGTCGCCCCGGAAGGCAACCAGTTTGCCAGCCAGGCCCTCCCCGGGTTTCGGCTAGACCTGACCAAGATCAAAAAGGGGTTTCCCCCGCCGGGCAAATGATCGGCCGGGTCGCACAAGCATCCCGAGTTGGTCATGCCTCGATTTCAGATTCCGGGACACGATTGGCCTCCAGGTGCTCGCCGAGGATAGTATATGCCCAGACCCGGGCCAATGGTATAATGACCCCCCGGAGGCTGACATGATCGTACGAGCGACCCCACTTCCCGACGGATCCGCCCACTATCGCGGCTTGCGAATGACAGCCCGGCAATACCTGCAACTGGAGGACGACGGGGTCCGGTATGAACTCGTCGACGGAGTGGTCTGTATGTCGCCCAGCCCGAATTGTACCCATCAGATAATTGCGGTCGAACTCATCTATGAGATTCGCAGACATCTAGAGAAAAGCCCTCTTGGCAAGGTGTTGCATGAAATTGACGTGCATCTGGGCGACGATTTGGTCTACCGACCCGATGTGGTGTTTGTGAGCAACGACCGATTACAGGCAGGGGCCGATTTCATTACGGGGCCACCTGATCTAGTCGTCGAAATCATTTCCGAATCGTCGCGCCGCTACGATCGAG
>JBHHVM010000099.1:0-9590 GCA_046754265.1 Phycisphaerae bacterium | reverse complement strand
TGGGGTCCACGGCAAAGTCGCCGACGCGCCCGGACATCAGGGCCGGGCCCAGCGGGCGTAGTTTCAGCCCCTCGAAGGTGGCTGCCGACATGGGCTTGTCCTCTTGTTCGGGCGCATCGGCCGCCGAGCGGCCAGCCCATGTGCCCCAGGTCAACGCAGCAATCAGGGCCACGCGGAGAATGCTCTTACAAAGGCCTTTCTTCATGGTCTCTTGCCTTTTGCTGACGGGTTGAAGGTCGTCGCTTGGACCCCGTAGGCCGTCGTCAATTCGGTGGTGAGGGTCTGATAACAGTATCGGTGGGATGGGGGGCAAAGTTGAAGGCGGGGAGATTCTCCCCGGGTTGCAGGTCGAAGCCCGGCGAAGATAACGGCAACGCTGTCAGTTAGAACCCGGCGCCCGGTTGAAGTGTCATGCCACCGGTTGAAAACTGGTACCACATGGGTCTTATGGCGCACTCTTAGCGAATCCACCGCCGGACGCCGACTAAGCCTATCATGCCCAGCCACAGCGGCATCAAGCCAACTCCACACGGGACCGATTCAGCATTGCGCCCGGTGGACAGGGCGAGCGAGGTTTCGCTGTCGATCAGGCCCGGAGCGGGGGGGGCTTGGTCGCCACCACTGCCCGAAGTGGCTGAAGCCAGCACGGTGATGAACGCTTCGTCGGACTTGATCCAAGTGGTGCCGTTCGGATTGTCGGTCGTTCGGCAACCGTTGGTCGCGTGGCAGGTGAACACCGTGGCTGTTACCCCGTAGGTGCCCGGCTGATCGTAGGTATGCACCACGGTCAGCGTATTGGCGGAGGTGCCGTCGCCCAGGTCCCATTGGATGCTGTTGAACACGCCGGGCAGGCCGTCCGTTTCGACTACCAAGCGGACCTCCAGCGGGGCGGACCCCGTGGATTCGACCGCATTGCCCGACACGTCAGTGACACTGATCTGCACCGATCCGCCGTCCCCGCTGGCGGAGCCGTCGTCGTTGCTCGAGGCCACGTCAATGGCCACGGAGCGCTCAGCCATGTCGCCATCGGCGTCTTCGACGGTGAATGTGGCGATGAACCGCCGCGTGGTGCCGTCGTTGACTTCGTAGGTATGGGTGGTATCCCGCGCCTCGACCAGGCCGCTACCGTCGCCGAAATCCCAGATCGCCGAAACGATGTCGGTATCGGTCAGGGCGTTGCCCTGGAAGGTCACCTCCAACGGCGAAGCCCCGGAACGCGGCGAAACGTCGATGGATATCTTCGGCTCTTCGTTGATGGGGGCCACCCCGCCGGGATCGACGATCCCGGTCCCGGTGTCGCCGGTATCCGACGGTCCGGCATCGGTGACGTTGCCCAGTGAATCCACCAGCACACCCCACGAGTAGCGCCCGCGATCGTTTTGGGCGAAGATGCCGAAGAAAGTTGTGCCGAAATCCGGTGGCGTGAACGTATGGCTGGTGGCGGTGGCGGTGTCCTTGAAATCCACGGTGACGCCGGGGGTCACTTCTTGCCCGAGGTCATAAGAGACGTTGTCGGTCGGCGTCCAGGCAAAGGGCGTGTCGGCCCGGACGATCAGCATGTTCTTGGTCTCCGATCCGCGGGTCCAACTGAGGGTGTCCCCGATGACGACCACGCTCGAAACCCGGTCGGGCCAGGTCAGGTTCTGGTTGCTGACCGATTCAGCTGCCGCGGTCACGGCAGCCCCGGCGTTGACCCGGCCGTAGCCGTAGGTGTTGCTCCGGGTGGTGACGCCGTCGTAGGCGGCATCGTTGGGAGACACTCGATCGGCGGTGTGTTCCAGCAGGACTCGAACCTGTGTGGAAGTCAGTTCGGGATTGGCGCTGAGCACCAGGGCTGCCACACCCGCGGTAATGGGGCACGCAGCCGAGGTTCCGCCGAAGTCCTGCGTGTAATCCGGGTTGGTGAGATTGGGCAGGCCGAAGTCGTCCAGCCCGCCGAAGTTATAGCCCGGCTCGGCGTAGCCGGCGTCGTCGGTATTGTCGGTGGTGACGATCATGGGCAGCAAGGAAGTCGCCTCTTCGCCGAAGTTGCTCGGGCCCATGATGTCCAGGTGCGATCCGAAATTGCTGAAAGAGCTGCGCAGATCGGTGGCGTTGGTGGCCCCTACGGCAATCACGAAGGGCAGGCCGGATATGTCGTTCGGTAGTTCGCGCCCGTCGTTGCCCGAGGCGAACAGCACCACCATGCCTTTGCCGTCCCGGCCCACTTCGGTCGAGGTTTGGATGGCGTCAGCCACGATGTCGGGCGTGGGAAAGCCCGGCGTATAGCCCCAACTGTTGTTGTGGACGTCGACGTTCTGCTGCCTGGCGAAGGTGTAGGCGCTGGCGGTTTCGGAAAACGTGGTAAAGCCCAGCCCCCGGGTTATGGTGAATGCCGCATTGGGGGCCACACCGCGGACTCCGACGTCGTTGGCGATGGCGCACATCAGGCCCATGACGCTGGTGCCGTGCCGGTCGCCGATTTGGGCCGGTCTGGGGTCGTCATCGCCGTCCACGATATCCTGGCCCACATTGATGTAGTTGTTGCGCAGGTCGTCATGGTCCACGTCGCAGCAATCGTCCAACGCCCCCACCGTCACATCCTGGCCAAGCGTGATGGCCCAGGCTTCCTGGACGTTGATGTCCGCGCCGGGCGTGCCGCCGCCCTGGCCGTTGTTGGTCAGATGCCATTGCATCGGAAAGAACTCGTCCTGAGCGTTGACCTGCCGCGGCAGGGCCAGGGCTGCGAAGTCGGGATGGGCGTAATCCACGCGGGCATCCGCGTAAAGGGACTGGGCGGCCTGGATCTCGGCGCCGTCGACATCGGCCGTGGGCTGCAGGACGTAGGTGCCCGCCAAGCCCTCGA
The DNA here is from genome assembly GCA_046754265.1 of Phycisphaerae bacterium. Taxonomy (GTDB): domain Bacteria; phylum Planctomycetota; class Phycisphaerae; order UBA1845; family UBA1845; genus OFTM209. Next base: position 6,745 of record JBHHVM010000099.1, on the reverse strand, counting down.
AAGGTTGGACCACGCTTAAACCATGCTCGTCGAACAATTGGCGGGCCTGTTGATCGGCAACGCCCGGGGCGACACAAACGACCAGCCTGCCGGTGGAAATCAGCGGCGAGTCAACCCCGGGAATACGGTAGACCGGCCTGACCCATTCCACGCCGTCCACCTGGGCGGCGGCGGCTCGCGTCTGGGTGGTGGTATTGGCCACACGCAGGATGCGATAGTGCGACCGACCGCCGTCGTGGTCCTCCAGATCGCCCACGCCCAAAAAGTCCATTTCGGACCGAACGGCGCCGGGCAAGATACCGGGGCGGAGCTTGATGCCCAGTTCACTGGCGGATCGTTGCAGAACGAAGCTTTTACCGCGGGCATAAAAAGTGCCGTCGGCGGCGGATGCCGATCCCGCGGTTGCCAGGACCCCAGCCAGCACGATCGCACGGATCAGGGCCCACCCACGTCGGACGCAGTGTCGTCGATTCAACGAAAACCTCATGGGAGCAACGCCTCTATACTTTCTATTAGATGGGGCCCGCCGACTCTGACCGGCTTGGTGGGGCGCAGAACCCCGATTCGCCGCGCGACTCAGCGCGACGCGATCCAGACCAACCCCCCGGTGATCCCCAGTGGGAAACGCCGTTAACTCTTTTTGGCACAGCAAGTTGCGCTCGCCCGGCCCCATCGGGCCGACTCGGCTCCAAGATGCCTGCCGGCCATATTGTTCGGGGACCGTTGTGGGCTGTCAAGGTGGGTTGGGCAGTGGAATAGCAGCCAGGTTCGCCGGTTCCGATTCTTACCGGGCGGAATCGGCAGCCCGGCGGTTCTGTTCCAGCAAGGCTTGGAACTTTGGGCGCAGCTCGGGCCCACCCAGGCGGTTGCGGTACAAGAAGCGGCGCTGCTCGATGGCTTTGACGATTCCGTCGGGATCCTGGCCAAGCTCGCTTCGGCAGGTCAGATCGCCCAGCAGGGCCTCCCACCACAGGGGCGTGTCGGGCTGCAATCGGCGGTACAGCCGGTTGTAGAGCGGCAAGGCCTGGTCGTGGCGACCCAGCTTGGCCAGCGTCTCGGCCAGGCCGAAGGTGATCCGGGAGGCGCGGGCGTCTTCGGCACGGTGACTCCTCAGGGCTTGATACAGGGTCAGGGCCCGGTCGAGCCGGCCCGCAGCCAGGCATGCGTCGGCCAATTGCACCTTCAATGCGTGGTGGTCGTCGGTCGAGAGTGCCGATTCCGGGCGGTCGGCCCATCGATCGAGTTGCTCGGCCAGCAGCAGGGCGGACTGAGCCTTGCGGTCTGCGTCGCCGGTCCGCCCGGACCTGCGCAGGGCGGAGATTTCCGCGTTGATGGCATCGAAAAGGGCCTGCAGCGTGGCCCCGGCTCCGGTGGGGTCGCTGTCGATGAATCGGGGAATCTCCTGCTCGGCCTGGTCGAGCAAGCCCAGACCTTCGTAGGCGATGATGCGCACCCGCAGCACTCGGCCGATCAAGTCGGCGGCCTGGGGGTGGCGTTCTTCAAACCCATCCAGGGCCTCGAGAGCGGGTCGAAACTTGTTGACCCGGGGCAGCACAGCCACCTCCGCCCGGTGCAGGACGGACTCGGCCAGCAGGCGCTGCAACAGGGGTGCGTCGGGCAGTTGCAGCAGTCCTTGACGGACCTGCTCGGCGAACTGGCCGGCCGCCCGCATGGCGGTGGCCGCCAGCCGGGTCACTGAGGCTGGATCGGCGTCGCCTCGCTCGGCCGCTTTGGAGGCCACGCGGGCCAGGCAGCGCACCCGACCGAAACGGGCATGGACGTAGTGTTCGTGTTGTCGGCGGACTTTGCCATAAAAGCGGGCAGCCTCTTGGAGACGATCCATGTCGTCCAGGACCTGGGCCCGGAAGTAGAGCCAGTAAGCAGCAGCTTGGGACTTGCTGAAACGATCGGTGAGCAACTCCAGGGCATGCAGATAGGCCTGGCCCACCCGGTCAGTCTTGGCCAGGCTGGGGTCGCGATACAGTTCGGAAGCGGTTTGCACGGCCAACGTGGCCGCGGATTCCGCCCAGCGGAAATCGCCAAAACGCTGGGCTACTCTGGCGAACGTCCGGGATGCTTCAAGCCCCATGCCTCGGCGATACTGGGCAACGGCCAAGTTGTAGAGCACCTCGGCGTGAAGCTGGCCGTCCAATTCGGACGGGTCAGCCAGGGTCAGTTGGGCGATGTCGATGGCCCGATCCAGCAAGGCTACGCGTAGGGCAGCCCGGTGTTCGGCGTCCTTGGCGGCTTGGCCCACCTGGGTTTTGGCCAGCGCTTCGGACTCGCGCAGCAGACCGGCGATGACCGCACTGCGCTCAAAGGGGTGCAAGTTGGTTGGGTCGATGTCGTCGGGCAGGTTGGCATAGAGGTCGGCGTAAATAGCGTCCCGATTGGCGTCATCGCGTTGGGCCAGCACGATGAGCGGGGCCAGGGCCTGTCGATTGAGCCGCCGGGCCAACGTTGCGTTGCCTGCGGCCGATGCCCTGCGGGCTTGGGCCCGGTAGACCGAACCTTCCAGCAAGGCGGCCACCAGTTGGAAGCCGAAGTTGCCCGGTGCGGTGTCGGCCACCCAGACGCGGAAATCATCGACCGCCCGCAGGGCTTGATCGTACTGCCGGGCCCCGGCCAACGCCCGGGCCCGTTCCAGACTGGCCAGGGTGGCCGCCCAGGCTACGTCGCGCTGCTCGGATGGGTGGGCGATCCGATCCGCAACGTCCATGGCCAGTTCAAGCTCTTGCAGGGCCTGGGCATAGTCGCCTAGACGCCGGTGGCACATGCCGGCCAACAATAGAGACTGCACTTGATAGTGACTGACAGCGTGTGGCGTGGTCAGCAAGTCGGTCCGGTCGCGCAGCTCGGTCGACACGGCGCGGAATTCGTCGAGCCGTCTGGGGTCGCGCCGCTTGCGGGCCAATGATCGGTAGAACAAGGCCCAGCGCCTCAGGTACTGGGTCTGGGGCTCAAGCCGTTCGATGCGCTCGATGTAGCCGCTGCGCTCCAGGCGTTCGTATTCGGCCAGATGCAGGCTGTCCAGACGGGCGAACTCGACTTGCAGCAGGGCCAGCAGGGCGTCGAAGGTGGTGATGGCTTCAGCCATGATGCCGGCTAGCGCCTCGCGATCCGGTTCGGTCCCGCCGCGATAGAGGATGGCGGCGTAATAGGGCTCACCGTGCTGATAGACCAGCGACTGGCCAAGCTCCAACCGCCAGGTCAAAGCCCGGGGGTCGTCGGGGTCGTCGGCGATGAGTTGGCGGAGAATGGCCGTGGCCTGTTCGAGGTCGGCCTGTCGTTGATCGAGGGTGCGGGTCGGGTTTTTGAGGTTGGCCAGAAGCACTTCGCGGCGCAGCAGGGCGGCCGCGACGCGGTCGGCCGGCGGTGATTGGCCCAGTTGGAATTCGAGCAGCTCCATCAGGCCCCGCTTTCGCAGGCCGTCGCGTAGTTGGTCTTCGTCCAAGGGTGATTTGGCCGGGCCCGGTTGGGCGGCGGCTGGCAGGGCCATCCACAGAATCAGCGCCCCCAGGCAGGCCCCGGCCCGATTCGTGTGTGCTCGGTTCTTGGTGACACGTCTTGACATGTTACTGACCGGCGAAGGTAATGGTCTCGCATTTGGCTCGCACCGCGGCGTTCCAGGCGTTGACCACGTGATCCCATTCGACCGTGGGGCCCGGATAGATGACCACCGGCGTCTGGCGGTCGAAGCCCGGATTGGCCTGGAAATCGACCAGAAAGCGAGCCAGCTCGTCAAAGGTTTGCGGTGAGCGCGTGGCGTTGTCCACCCGAATCTGATAGCCGCCCGGGCTATCCTGGTTGATGCGCACCACGATCGGGCTGATGGGCAGGGCGGCGCTGGGGGCGCCGGCGTCCCTCGGCAGGGCGGCGGCGAAGACGCCCTCGGCCCGCTTGAACGTGGTGGTGACCAGAAAGAAGGTTAGCAGCAGGAAGGTCACATCGATCATAGGGGCCAGGTTCAGGGTCATCTGCAACCCGGAGCGCGAGCTGCGCTTGGATCGTGCCGTCTGCGGGCTGGAGGTTTCGTCGGCGGAATCCGGCCTGGTCAGTGTCATGAAGGGGCACCTTCCCGCACGTGGGCGACGATGTTCATCACTTCGATCCGGTTGCGGGCGATGGTTTGCATGACCTGGCGAACGGCGGAATAGGGCAAACGGCGATCGGCCCGCAGGACGACTTGCAGGTTGGGGGTGGCGGCCTTGGCGGCGGCCAGGGCGGCGGTCAACTCGTCCAGCGACCCCACCCGCAAGGGGCCGACGCTGTAAATGACCCGCCCGGCGGGATTGGCGGGCGTAGCCAGCAGGCAGTTGACCACCACGCGGTCGCTCAGCTTGACCTTGGCAGCCTGGCTGTGGTCCGGGTCGGGCAGGTCCATCTCCAGGTTTTCGACGGAGGCAAACGTGCTGACCAGCATAAAGAAGATAATGAGCATGAACACCACATCGATCATGGGCGTCATGTTGAAGCCCACCGGGGGTCTGCGAACGTGTTGGGAACGCAGCGAAGTCATGCCAGAGGGACCGGCTGCTGGGGCGGAGGTGGAGCCTGGGCTGGGGCGGGTCGGCCTGCGGGTTCGGGGCCGGGCTTGAAGACCGCCAGCAATTTGTCGGCCACCAGGGCACACTCGGCGATGAGCACGTCGATGCGATTGCGGAACACGGCGAAGATACTCAGGGCGGGGATGGCGATGGCCAACCCCCAGAAGGTGGTGACCAGGGCGATGGAAATATCGTCGGCGATCTTGGCGGGTTCGGGGATGGCCCCGGCCGCCCGGATGGAGGCGAACAGGCGAATCATGCCGTAGACCGTGCCGAACAGGCCGATCATGGGGGCGATGCTGCCGATGACGTTGAGGTATTCGATCTTGCGCATCAGTCGGGCTGAGCGATCCTCGAGCGCCTCGGTGACAGCCCGTTGCATCGCGGCAAACCCGCGGCCGGCCTCGAGCAGGCCGGCGTTGAGGGCGTAGGCCAGGATACTGGGGTCCTCGGCAGCAAAACCCACCGCATCGGTGTAGCGCTTCTCGGCCAGGAGCTTGGTGATGTGCTGCTGGGCTTCGGGCGGCAACATTGTGGCCCGGCGAATGCCGACCGCGTGATAGACCGCCAACGCCACCGTGGCCACCGAGAGCGGCAGCAGAATGGCCCAGGTGATCCAGCCGCCGGCCACCACGAAGTGATCGAACCAGCGCAGGTCAGAGGCCCCGGCCGGCGGGGCGTCGGCTGACTGGGCCCAAACCGGCACCGCCGCCCAGAACAGGGCCACCAGCAAGAAGACAAGCAGCAAGGTGCGACTCTTGGAAATCATTGGACCTCCTCGAACGGGGGATGTCGTCGGCGCCAACCAGCCCGGGCTGGGCGGGGCGTATGGTTTCACAATCCCGGTCAACCGGCAAGGGCAGCCTTGACCCGGTCCAACTCCGCCTGGGCCCGGGATTGCAGTTCATCGTCGATGCGGCTGTGGGCCAAACATTCGCTCAGCAGTTGGGCGGACTTGTCGGGCAGGCCCAGCTTGTCGTGTACCCGTGCCGCCCAGTACAGGGCGTGGGCGGCGCGGGGGTCATCTGGAAAATGAATGGCAACCTTCATAAAGCACAACCCCGCAGCCAGCAGGTCGTCGCGATCGGCTTGGCGGTCCAGCAAGACCCGGCCTTTGAGCATCAGCAGGTCGGCCATGATTCCCACCGGGCAATCATTCAGGGCTGCCTCCACAGAAATCAGCACGCTGTCGGTCCTGCCATTCTTGGCCATGTCTTGCAGGGCGGCGATTTTGACCGCGTAAACCCGGCGTGTGGCGACCTCCATCGGGATGTCCAGCCGAGAGATTCCGGCAGCGCGGGCGTCGGCCTCGGGCTGCCCGCCGGCGCGCATGATGGCGTAGGCGAAAAGCTCCAGCAAAACGCGCCGATCCTCGGAATCACCCTGGCGGGCTTTGGCGTGCAGTCGATCGACCAGTCTTCGGGACGCGCCGGTCCTTTTCTTGGGCAGATTGCGGGGCATGACCGTGGCGGCAGCCCGGGGCGATTGCTCAGCCAGCTTCATGAAATAGGTGCCTGCCCGGTCCACACGACCAGCCCCGTCACAGGCTTGGACCAGACGGTGCAGGATGACGCCCGACCAGATGCCCTGGGCCAGGCGTAGGGCCCGTTCGTAGCGGGCGATGGCCTGCGGGCACTGGCCCTGCTCGAAATACCGTTCCGCCTCGTTGAAGTCAGCCAACCCACCGACGGTGTCAACCACTAACCGGGACGTATCGGCCAATTGGACGGCCTTTATGGTGCCGTCGGGTTGACGGGCATAGAGCGTGCCGTCCTGATAGCCCGAGATGGTCACGTTGACCAGATTGCGATCGGGCAGGTTGATTTGATCGGCCTGGGCGAGCGGCAACGCCGTAGCCCAGACCGCCGCGATCAGGCAAGCGAGCCGCTTGGCTCCACGTCGCGGGAGCATACTGACGCTAATAGAGTTCATGTTCGGAAACAAACTTGAATTCTCCGCCGTTTTCGCGGGCGATCTGCTCCAGCAGGACGCTGCCGGCCTGGCTGACGTAGGCGATGGTGAAGATGCGGACTTTTTGCTTCTGGTTCCAGTCGGCCAGCACCTCGATCAACAGGGGGTCGAAGTCGCCGTCGGTCAGGAAGTAGATCAGGTCGGGCTTGACCGCCAGCGCCCGACGCATAGCTGGGATGGGGTCGGTGCTGCCTTCGGGCTGGATGGTTTTGACGAAATCGAAAAAC
>JBHHVM010000098.1:0-9641 GCA_046754265.1 Phycisphaerae bacterium | reverse complement strand
AGACGCGTTCGGCGAGGAATACGACGTACCGTTAGCCGAGATGGCGTCGCCGAAAACGAACCCGTCTGAACCGGTCCGATCCGTCGTGATGATGGCCGACCCGGGAGCGGCAAAGGCAATCCCATTGCCCCAGTTACTGAACGACGAACGGGCGCCGCTTCGGGTGATGGACCCGATCGAATTGACCGAACCGATGCTGGAAGGATACCCAATGGTGCCCGTTCCACCGTTACCGCTGGAGGCGAAATGGATCAGCCCCGCAGCACGGGTGCTGTCGTACTTGTTGGTGATCGTCGAACTGCTGCCGAAACCGTTGCTGTTGTTGGTCACATCGGCATTGTTCTGGGCCCACGTCAGGGCGTTGACGAACCAGGAAATAGCGAACGTGCCTCCGCCGTCACAGGGTGTGTTGGACACGTTCCATTTCACACCGGCCACCTTGCAACCCGGGGCGATGCCCGCCAAGGCCACGCCGTTGTCAATGATCGCCCCGACACAGCCAGCCACGGTGGTCCCATGGTTGTCGCAGGAGTTGAGAGGGTCTCCCCCAGTCCCATTGCCCGTCGTGTCCGTGCCGCCGATTTGATTCAGGTCCGGATGGTTCTGCTGCACCCCGTCATCCAACACCGCCACGACGATGGCCGGATCTCCGAAAGAGATGTCCCACGCCTCGGGACCGTTCATGTCCACGTCCGCCACGCCGCCACCGCCACCAGTGTTGTGCTTGTCCCATTGTTGCGAGAAGAACGGATCGTTGGGGATGAATGATCTATGCACCGCGCGAAATGCGTCCGGCTCAGCAAAGACCACATCGGGACGCTGGGCCAGCGTGTTGGCCAGGGCCAAAACGTCGAAGCCGTTCTGTGAGTCGGGCTCCACCCGATAAACGCCCGGCATGTCCGCGTAGTTGGCCTCCACGATTCTTCCCGTGACCGACGCCATAAGAGTGGCCTGGGATTGGACCGGGTCCGCTGCCTCGCCGAAGCCGACGAATATCTCCCGGCGAATGATCACCGGATCCCCGGCTTGGTCCACAAACACCGGCGACACGAAGGCAAACGCGTTGGTGTTCACCAGGTCGGCGACCAGCTTTCGGATGCCCGCCTCGCTATTGATCTGGGCCGGGACGAGTACTTTGGCCATCCCGGGCACCTGCGTGCGCTCCAAGGCCTCGGCCGGTATGCCCACGTCCAGCAAAACGTCCGGCGTGCTGCGAACCAGACGCCGTGGCCCATCAGTCAATTCCTCAATGGCCACTCGATCCAGATCCAGCGTCAGCCCCACGGGCTGATCGAAATAGTAATACACAAACTCCTGGCCTCCATTGGCCCCCAGGGTCACCCCCTGGGCCGCCAGCATTCCCACAATCACAACGATGAAACCGGCCGTTCGCCTTCTATCCACCTTAACCATCATCCACCTTTCCTCCTGAGAACCTCCTGCCAATTCACGCATCGGGCCCACCGGCCCAACGCACCTCCCGCCTCCAGATCGCCCCGGCCCCCCGGAACTTTCTATCTCAGCGACACCAACCGACCACAATCACGGGCAGACCGGAGCCGTCTTATTGAAATCAAACCTAACCTGCGAAAAATCGCCGGTGGTGATCAACCCATTGTCATCCAGGTCAAACTCAGCCCCCGCCACCGCGGGGTCGCCGTTGAACCAGAACCTGATGATCGACGCGTCGCCGGTGGTCACCGCGCCGTCTCGGCTGATGTCCCCGCGCAACGGTCTGACCTGCACCGCATCTTGCATGTCCCCGGTCAGTCTAAACGTGCAGCAATCCTCGTTGGCCAGCGGTGCCGACAAATCCACCACCACTTCAGTGCCCGACGCCGCGGTCGTGACCACGCCGCCAAAGACGTTGTTCACGCACGAGACCGAAGCCAAGACCGCGTTAACCGGTTCGTCCAGCCCCAACACCAACTTGCGCACTCCGCTGACGCGCGGCTCCACGTTGCTGACCAGCAGGTCCAGAAACAGCTCCGTACCGCCGTGATCCAAGGCGCTGGCTGCCGAAACGATCTTGGCACAATCGTCGGGGCGGCCGTTGCTGTTGGCGTCCGGGCTGGACCCCGAAAGAACATCGCAAGCGTCTTCCCGACCATTGGCGTTGCAGTCGAACGCCGGACCGGGCGTGGCCGGGACGATCTTGAAAACTTCGCCGCCCGCCCCGAACGCCCACTCCACGATGTACAGCTCACCGAACGCGTCCTCACCAAAACTCGAAATGCTGCCGATGGACAACGGACCCCCGGGGGCCAACTCCGCGGTCCGCTCTTGAAACCCCGTCACAGCCACGCCGTCGTAGCCAAAGGACCAGATCCGACCGTTGCAAAAATCGCCGAAGAAATACGTCCCTGCCAGATCGGGAATCGCACAGCCTCGATACACGTAGCCGCCGGTGATCGAGCAACCGGCGTTATGATCGTACTCCCAAATAGGATCCAACAATCCCCCAGCCCCGCACGTACATCCTGACGTGAGGCAACTGCTGACGGTGGAACACTGGCTTCCTTCCATACAGTCCCACCCGTAGTTCTCCCCGCCACCCGACGAGGCAGCCTGAAAATCGATCTCCTCCCATTGCACTTGACCCACGTCCGCGATGTACAGGTCGCCCGTCAGCCGGTCGAAGCTGTCCCGCCAGGGGTTCCGCAGGCCATAGGCCCAAATCTCCTCGCGGACATTGGGCACCCCCACGAAAGGATTGCTCACGGGTATGGCGTAGTTGGCAACGGCATCGGCCGGAAAATCGTCCCCGTTCACATCGACGCGCAACATCTTGCCCAACAACATACCGAGGTCTTGGGCACGCTGACCCGGGTCGCACCCATCCCCGCCGTCTCCGGTCGCAATGTATAGAAACCCGTCGTTGGGACCGAAATCGATCCAGCCGCCGTTGTGGTTCGCAAAAGGCTGGGCAAAAGTCATCACCGACTGGGCGCTGCCCGCGTCGGCCACGTTGGACGTCCCCGGATCACCCAGCACCGTGTACCGGGCGATGACCGTGTTTCCCGAATTGTTGGTGTAATTGACGTAGAAGAAACCATTGTTGACATAGTCGGGGTGAAAGGCCAGCCCCAGCAATCCTTGCTCGAGGCCTCCGCTCCCCACCAGGCTGCTGATGTTCAGGAATGCAGCGCCCAACACGGTGTTGCTGGTCAGGTCCAGAATCTTGATGACGCCCGCCTGCTCGACGATGAAAAGCCGGCCAAACTCCGCCGGGGCATGCGTGGCAAAGACAGGTCTGTCCAGGCCCGACGCCACCCGAATCGTGGTCAACGGCGTGGGCACCCCCGCCCCGGCCGGGGCACTCACCGCCAGGATCACCGCCAGAAAACCCGACACGCCGAGAATCACTCGATTCATGCTTCTCACCCAACCCCCGATAACGCAAACCACGTCAAGGAATGAACATACCCCTCCCCGCACAAGCAGGACCATTGATTGTAGCAACCCACCCGGCAAAAAAAAAATGCAATCCCGCCCCGGTCGTCGGTGAACCGGGGCGGCATCGCATTCTATCTTGGACCGGGCCCATAAGCTCTCGGGCCATTATTAGAAGATTCTTATACTATCGGTTGCTCCCGAAATTGTTGCCGTAAATCACGTACACGTCGCCGGTATCCGGACGGCGACCGGTCGACGGGTCCGTGCCCGGCCCGCCGGGATCCTGTGGCAGATTTTCGTCAATAAAGTCAGCCACAGTGTTCCCGATGGCAATGTCGTCAAAGCCGTCATTGTTGATATCGCCCAGAAAACCCACGTGGTCCGGCGGGGCCTCGTTAGGCCGACCGGCCGCGTAGGGGCTCAAGAACACGATGGCCGGCAACTCGTCAGTCCCCGCCAATGACAGGTTAAACGACTGGTTGGTCAGGTGCGGCCCACCGAAGATCAGGTAGACCACGCCCATGCGGGTCTCCCCGCTGGCGTCCACTCGACTCTCGCCCGGGGCGGCGATCAGCAGGTCGCCAAAACCATCCTGATTGAAGTCGCCCGCGCTACTGACCGAAGCACCGGCCCGGTCGCCGATGGACGCTCCAAAAAAGACCGTGCCCGGCAAGTCCGAGGTGCCCACTTGGTTGATGCTGCGGTCGCCATCGATGGTGGTGCCGCCGAAGATGACTCCCACAAAGCCATTGTCCACCGGGCAGCAGTCGCTGCCGCCCGCCTGAATGCATTCCAGCACCGTCCGATCATCTTCGGTGATCGAGCGATCGTTGTCGTAATCGAACGACTTGCAGGAATCGTCGCTAAAAACCTCCTGGCCCAAACACGCCTCGAAGATCGTGTCGCTGATGTCGGCCGAGTCCACGTCCCCGTCGCCGTCGAAGTCCTCGGCGCACTCCGTGCGAATCAGCCCGCCAAAATCGACCGTCGACGAAGTGATGACCACGTCGCTGATTCGATCGCCGTTGACGTCAATGAGCCGCTCCTGCTGCTGACCTATCTTGTCGCCCGGTTTCACCCCCCGAATGCGAAGCATGGGGGGCCGTTGCCGCGGATCATCCGCCAGGTTCAGGTCAAAATCACCCACCGGCACCCGGCCGTAAACGATGTAGGCCGCACCCGTATCCTCGCCGAAAGCCGAGTCATTCAGCGGCGCCCCGCAGGCGATGTCTGACACACCATCCAGATTGAAGTCTCCGGCATACCGGGCTTGACCCAAGAAGTCGTCGATGTCTTCGGCGAAGATCTCAAAGCTGCCGAACGGGACGAACGGACCGGAACGAACTTCAGGATCCTGCACATTGCATGTCCCTCCCAGATCGTTATACAGCACCGGAATCGTGGCATTGCCGTCCTCCGTCTCATTCTTGTCGCGCCAACTCCCGTTATTCGGAGCATCGGCCGTCGTGTCGTAATCCGTCCCGGGCAGCACGATCACGCTGCCGGTAAAGGCTCGGCTGGCCAGTTGGGTCGAAAAGGGGAAGAATCCGCCTTGTTCCAGGTCGCGCACGTCCCGTTCGTTGGTCGGCGCCGAAATGATGATCTCGTCAAACTGGTCGTTGTCGATGTCCGGCATGGAGTCGACGTGCATGCCGAACAGCCCTTCCATGGGCCCTTGGTTCAGGTTCAAGTGATCGATAAAGTCGTACCAGCCCGCCTGGAAACGGCAGCCACCAATTCGACCCGGCTCGTCCGGGCTGGACGCTAGTTGCGTAATCGGACCCTGGAGGAGGCGACTGCCCTGCTGGCCGGAAAGTTCCAGCGCCACCGAGGTCGCCTCAAGTCGGTCAGGGTTGACAACACCGTTGTTGTCCCGGTTGTCGCTGTCCACCAGCGCAACGAAGCCCCCCGCCTCAAAACCAAAATCCGGGTCGACATCCGCGCCGGCCGGCAGGTTGTCGTCATCATCCGCGAAATTGTTCACAAACGGATCCGGGTAACAGCCCAGTGAACTGCCCCTAAGACGCCGGTTGTAGGTCAACGTCAGCGTCGGGCGCGCTTCTTGATCCTGGTTGAACTCGCTCGAACGCACCTGAGTATCGTCCGTGGCCCCGTCGTCCGGAACCAGAATCAGCAGCACTTCGTTGTTCACGCTGGTCAATTGCCCGTCGATGAGCTTCTGTACCAGGGCGCTGATATCGACATCAGAATCCTGACCAGGCGTCCCGCCTCCCAGATTGCCGAACGATTCCTGATCGTAGTCGAAATCGGTCTGGTTGGGGTCGTTGGGATCCCCTTCATTAGGCCCGTCCTGCCCGAAAGTATTGAACGTCACCGTCGTCTCGTCGAATTGGGTCAACAGCTCGTGAACCTGAGCATCGCCACCGCCGTTAAAAACGCGAAAGCTCAACTGGGCATTGAGACCGTCAATGTCCGCCGCTTCGTCGGGAATCTCGCTCAGCAGGTTGCGAATGCGGATCACCCCCCAGCGACGGTCGTTGGGGCCCTGGTCCTCCCAGTTGATAAAACCCACCCCCCCGAAGTTCTCGGCCGGGTTGGCGCTGTCCACGTAAGAGTCTTCAAAACCGGTAAACGAAGAACTGGTCACCGGATCCTCGTCGCCGATAGTCGTCCGATTGAAACCCTGTCGAAGCACGACCTCTACCTGCAGCGTATCGTCCCCCGTGGGGTCGGGAGGATCGTCGCCCGGATCATCGTCTCGCCCCTGAAAACTGCCGTCCACATGGGGCAGCCCGAACAGCAACTCGGGCCGGCCGTCGGCGTTCAAATCGCTGACCACAGCCACGTCCGTGATTCCCTCGGTGCGGGCATTGTTGACCAATACCCCGAACCCTCCCTCAGCAAAACGGGGAGGAGTGCCCTCAAAAATGACCCCCGGTATACTCGTGCTGGTGCTGTTGACACTGATGCGACCCCCGAATTTCTGTTGGTTGAGCCCGTAAAGCAGATAGGCCTCACCAATGGACCCCAGGTTTCGCGGATTCCCGAACCGGGCCACCAACAGCATGTCGTCCACACCGTCCGCATCGAAGTCCCGGGCGGTGATCATCCGCCAGCCCAGGTTCGAGCCCGGGTTGAAACCCGTAAACGTGACGCCCAGCAACGTCCGCCCCACTTGCCGAAGGTCCACCGTGCCGCTGACCGATTGGCCCACCTGAATCGTGCCCGAGGCATAAGCGTGGAAAGCCTCGTTTCCCCCGTCGTCGATGGTGGCCCGCACGAAATACGGCTTACCGTCCGATCGCAGAGGAATCTCAGACAGATCGACTTTCTCGGTAAAGGTAATAGCGTCGAAATCTCCCTGGTCGATGCGCTGCTGTTGAAAGACAATGATCTCGTTCGGGTTGGGATTGAAGGGGTTGTCGTTGGTGGGATCGTCATCCACGTCCAAAAGCAGGAACAACGTCGCGTCGCTGTCGGCGTCGTAAGGCAAGGTCGGGTCGGGCACAGCCGCGGTGGGCTGCACCTGGATAACCAACTCGTCTTCCTGGGTAACGCTCAGGTTAAACGCCGGCGTCAGCACCACCACCGTCGGTGGCTGGCTCGCCGGCTGGGCCCCCTCCTCGGTCACCGTCAACTCCACCGCCGCATCCGAGCCCCGGATGGTGGCAAAAGTCTGCACCGGAGCGTTCACGTCATCGCGAATCGTACCCCGAATGAAATACTTCCCGGTGGACACCGCGCTGGAGATTCGCACCACAAAAACCTCCGGCGTCTGCTGGAGATTCTCATCCAGATCGTTCTCAGCCAGCCCGTCGACCAATGGAATGACCCGCGACGAATTCAGCACGTCGACCAGATCAAAACCAATGCGGGCCGACGAGTCCGGATCGGAGTCGTTCCAGGCGATGGTGAATTGGCCGTTCTGGTCGACCGAAATATCCTCATCCGGGCTGACGATCACCAGAATCGGCTCAGCATTGCCCGAGACCAACGGCCCCTGAATGGGCAAAGGCGTCTGGTTGCCGCCCACACAAGACAGGCCCAGGGCCCCGACGGCCAGACCGGCCACAGCATACAAACCGAACGCCAAGGTCGCAGTCCGGCAGAAGCTACGATGCATCATGGGTGGTGGTCCTCTCGATGGGCCGCACGGCACCTGGGCCGCGAGCCCCGCTGAGTGTGATTGAAGCTATGGAATCCAACCGGCTGTTTCCCGGGGCAGGCATCTCGACTACCACAGGCGCCAGCCGCCGCTGCCGGCAAGGCCTGGCCACAGCACAAAGTCCCCCGGCGGGGGTCCAATCAGGTCTGCGGGCCCCGGGGGCAGGCCGCCGTTGCCCGAGGGCATCATAGAAGCCCTTCAAATGTCCCGTCAAGCAGGATGCCGGGGGCGATCTCACCTCGACCAGCCCCACGCCCAAGCCTTGCCAGAGCGGCAACTCCCGGGTCCAATGCAGCCATGACCGAGATGTCCCCACCGCCCGACGCGCCGAACCCCGTGGACGGCCTGTATCCCACCCGGCAGGCCCAGGTGCCCATGAGCACGGCCTGCGTGGCCGCATTCATCTGTTCTCTGCTGCTATGCATTCCGTTTCTGACCCAACTGGTCGGCCTGATCCTGGGAATCGTGGGCATCGGCTACACCTCCGGCCAAAAAGCACGCGGACGGGGGCTGGCCATCGCCGCCGTGGTCATCTCACCTTTCGGGGCCTTGGCCTGGTGCGCACTGGCCCTTGTCTGGATGCAGACCATCCTGCCCATGTCGGGTATGGGCCAACAGTTGGAACGCCTCTGGAACGACGAAACCCTGGCCGAGGCCACGACGTTTCTATACGAAGATATCCTGTCCGAAAGGCTCAAAGTCCGCGTCGATCAGCCCGCCCTGCAGGCCTACGCACGACAGGTCATCGCCCGCTACGGCAAGATCCAGTCCATGAACCCAGCCGACGAATTCACCACCCAGCGATTCGACGACGACGGCTGGGTGCTTAACTTCCAGGGCCGGTTCGAGCAAGGACCCGCGGACATTGCCATCGACGTGGGTCTGGACGGCCTCAAACCCCAAATCGACAACATCACCGTCGGAGAACTGGTCCTGGCCCCCGAGCAGTAGACCTGCCGCCCCACCGGCCGACACGAGACCCGCCATTCGGCGAGACCGTCACCAGGCCTTGCCGGCGATGTTGTAGCGGCGTGCGCCTCGCACGCCGTTCCCCGGGACGCTGACCGTCTTCGCCCCGTGTCATAGGCCCACCAATCCCGGAGCGGGATGGATTCCAGCTTTTCCGGGCCGCGCCCGTCAGGAAGCGGACATGCCGCGTTGTCCTGCTCGGGTATCGACCGCTCCCTCACGGTCGCAGCTCGGGTCCAAAGGCACCCTCTGCAACCCACCCTTGCAGGTGTGTCATAACACTAGGCCCGTCGTTCACGACGGGTGAATCAGCGTACCACCACTACGCCCGAGCCCGCTTCAGCGGGCTTCTCGATGACAGGCTTCAGCCACCAATGCGGACAAAAATCCCCTCACCTTCCTTGCTGCCGCAATCAGGTTGTATCCGCCCCCCCCGACCCCTATACTGGCCGGTTCGCCGTCCGCCGGGTCGGATCATCACTTTAATTGGAAGGAATCAAGAGCCGTGACGCAGATCAAAGCCACCAACATCACCTGGCACGAAGGGCACGTCAGCCGGGATGAGCGGGAGAAGCTACTGAACCAAAAAGGACTGCTCATCTGGATGACAGGACTGAGCGGCTCGGGCAAGAGCACCATCGCCTACACCCTCGAACACGCCCTCGTCCAGCGCGGGCACCTCTCCTACGTCCTGGACGGCGACAACGTCCGCCACGGCCTCAACAAGAACCTGGGATTCTCGCCCGAGGACCGCACCGAGAACATCCGCCGCATCGGCGAGGTCGGAAAACTCTTCGTCGACACCGGCGTCATCACCATCACCGCCTTCATTAGCCCCTACCGCCAGGACCGCGACCTGGTCCGCGAACTGCTGGGCGACGGCGAGTTCTTCGAGGTCTACTGCCAAGCCCCCCTGGAAGTCTGCGAAGACCGCGACCCCAAAGGCCTATACAAAAAAGCCCGAGCCGGAGAAATCAAAGGCTTCACCGGCATAGACGCCCCCTACGAAGAACCCCTAAAACCCGAAATGACCATACAAACCGACCAACAATCCCCCCAACAAGCCGCCGTAAGCCTAATAGAAATGCTGGAAATATCAGGCCGACTAAAACCAGTCCAAGCCTAACCGGCGTGAGGGCCAATTCGAACC